>CAVGKZ010000090.1:0-20876 GCA_963630025.1 bacterium
TTGTCACACATGATATACCTTCCGGCGTTGTAGCCGTTGGAAATCCCTGCCGTGTGCTGAGGAAAATCACAGACATTGACAAGGTTGGATATAAGTCTCAGGGGCACTAATTTTCAAGATTACTTGTGCTCCCATCAGAAAAAGATAAGGGCTATGGTTTTGCCTTTCTCATCTTCGCTTTTGAGGAGAAGCATATCCACAAGGTAGACGTAAACGAGCAGAACACGGAGGCACACCAATTCTATATCAACCGAGGCTATCATGCGATAGCGAGGGACGAAGTGGATGCCGAAAGCAAGCCTTATCCTATGGGTCGTAACTGTGCCGTTTACGAGTCGCAAATGACACACTTACCCGACTCGCAATGCCACGTTTACCACTTTTGTGGCATCTCTTCACATAACCTATGCGCCAAATAATGCACAGATTATTTGGTTTTGTGCATCAAAAGGCATACCTTTGCACATTGTTACTAATTTTGTGCAATGGATACGTTTAGCAGCTTAAATTCATACATAGAGAAAAGTATAGTAAATAATTGGGACAAGGACGCCTTGACTGACTATCAGGGCATAACGCTCCAGTACCACGACGTCGCCAGGAAGATTGAAAAGCTTCACATACTGTTTGAACACAGTGGCGTGGAGCGCGGCGACCGTATAGCCATCTGCGGGCGCAACAGTGCGCACTGGGCGGTGGCTTTCTTCGCTACTTTGGCCTATGGGGCGGTGTCGGTTCCCATTCAGCATGAATTTAAGGCCGAACAGATACACAACATCGTAAACCACAGCGAAGCCAAGCTGCTGTTTGTGGGCGATGTGGTTGTGAAAACGATTGATCCCGAAGCCATGCCAGCTCTTGAAGGCATAGTGAACATTCCCGACTATTCGCTGCTCATGTCACGTTCGGAAAAGCTGACCTATGCCCGAGAGCATCTCAACGAGCTGTTCGGCCGCAAATATCCCATGGCGTTCCGTGCCAGCGACGTACATTATTATATAGAGCAGAACGGCGACGAACTCGCCCTTATCAACTATACGAGCGGTACGACGGGATTCTCCAAGGGAGCAATGCTGCCGTACCGTGCTATATGGGGCAACGTGGACTTCTGCATGAGAGCCATCGGCAGTCATGTGAAGCCGGGCAGCAAGATACTTAGCATACTGCCCATGGCTCACATGTATGGCATGGCAGTGGAGTTTCTCTTCTCCTTCTGCCACGGCTGCCACATCCACTTCCTCACCCGACTGCCTTCGCCGGCTGTGATAGCCAAGGCTTTTGCCGAGGTGAAGCCGGCCATCGTAATTGCGGTGCCGCTGGTTGTGGAAAAGATAATCCGCAAGGGGGTGTTTCCGAAGATACAGAACAACAGGATGAAGCTCTTGCTCAATATGCCCGTGATAAGCAAAAAGGTGAAGCAGAAAATCTGCGAGCAGGTGCAGACAGTGTTCGGTGGTCAGGCATACGAGGTCGTGGTGGGCGGAGCACCGCTCAATCAGGAGATAGAGCAATTCCTCAAAGACATAGACTTCCCCATCACGGTGGGATATGGAGCCACGGAGTGCGCTCCGCTCATAACCTTTAGCGACTGGCGCGACTTTGTGCCGGGCAGTTGCGGCACTCCGGTGGACTACATGGAAGTGAAGATACTGAGCAGCGACCCTGAAAACGTGCCGGGAGAGATTGTAGCCCGCGGCACTAATGTGATGCTGGGCTACTACAAAAACGAGGAGGCCACGAGAAGCGTGATAGACAGTGACGGCTGGTATCACACGGGCGACCTCGGAACGATGAGTCCCGACGGCCACGTGTTCATCAAGGGCCGCATAAAAAACATGCTGCTCGGCGCAAACGGACAGAATGTTTATCCGGAAGAAATAGAGGACAAGCTCAACTCGATGACGATGGTGAGCGAGAGCATAGTGGTACAGGACGGTGAACGGCTTGTGGCACTGGTGCATCCCGACTACGACGAGGCCGCCAACATGGGACTGTCCCCGGAAGACCTTGGAAGCGTGATGGAGCAGAACCGCCAGACGCTCAACACACTGCTGCCGGCCTACTGCCGTCTGTCGGCCATCAAGCTGCATGAAGCGGAGTTTGAGAAGACTCCCAAGAAGAGCATAAAGAGATACCTGTATAGTGCCAACATGGGCAAATGAAATAAAAAGAAGTAAAACAATGGGAATACCGAGCCTTAACGCACTCATAGAGAAGAGCATCGTAGAGAACTGGGACCTGGATGCACTTACCGACTATAAGGGAGCCACACTCCAGTATCACGACGTGGCGCGCAAGATAGAGAAGCTCCACATACTGTTTGAAAACGGAGGAGTGAAACGCGGCGACAAGGTGGCTCTCTGTGGCCGCAACTGCGCCAACTGGGCTGTGGCCTTTCTCGCTACGCTCACCTACGGTGCCATAGCGGTGCCTATACTCCATGAGTTTACGGCCGACCAGATACACAACATCGTAAACCACAGTGAGGCCAGATTCCTGTTTGTGGGCGATGTGGTGGCCACAATCATCGACCCCTTGCGCATGCCCACGCTGGAGGGCATCATCAACATACCCGACTATTCGCTGATGGTGTCTCGCACAGACAAGCTGACCTATGCCCGCGAGCACCTCAACGAGATGTTCGGTCGCAAATACCCGAAGTTTTTCCGCAAGGAGCACGTGAGCTACTATCATGAAGTGAGCAGCGAGGATCTGGCCATGATCAACTACACGAGCGGAACCACCGGCTTCTCAAAGGGCGTGATGGTGCCGTTCCGTGCCCTGTGGAGCAACTATGACTTTGCCGAAGGCGTGCTTGGCTCTATCATAAAGCGCGGCGACAACGTGATAAGCATACTGCCCATGGCTCACATGTACGGCATGGCGTTCGAATTTCTCTTTGAATTCCTCCACGGTTGTCACGTGTTCTATCTCACCCGCGTGCCCTCACCTGCCATCATAGCTCAGGCGTTTGCCGAGGTGAAGCCAGCCATCATAATAGCCGTGCCGCTGGTGATAGAAAAAATCATCCGCAAAAAGGTGTTCCCGAAGATACAGAACGGACGTGTGCGCCTGCTGATGAACATGCCCGTGATAAGCAAAAAGGTGCAACAGAAGATACGCGAGCAGGTGGTAAACGCCTTTGGCGGCGCGTTCTACGAGATAATCATAGGCGGCGCAGCATTCAATCAGGAGGTGGAACGTTTTCTCCACCGCATCGATTTCCCCTACACCGTGGGATATGGTGCCACGGAGTGCGCCCCGATCATTTGCTATTCCGACTGGCACAATTTTGCTCCAGGCAGTTGCGGTCGCGCCGTGGCTCACATGGAGGTGCGCATAGACAGTCCTGACCCCGAAAACGAGCCTGGAGAGATACTCGCACGCGGACTCAACGTGATGCTCGGCTACTACAAAAACGAGGAGGCCACGGCAAGCACCATTGACAGTGAGGGCTGGTATCACACCGGCGACCTCGGAACAATGGACTCCAAAGGCAACGTGTATATCAAGGGGCGCTCAAAGAACATGCTCCTCGGTTCGAACGGACAGAACATCTATCCGGAAGAGATTGAGGACAAGCTCAACTCCATGCCGCTGGTGATAGAAAGCGTGGTGGTGCAGCGTGGCGGCAAACTGGTGGGCATTGTGTTCCCCGACTTCGATGAGGCCAAGACTCTCGGCTTGAATACAGCCGACGTAGCGGGAGTGATGGAGCGCAACCGACAGGAACTGAACCAGCAAATGCCTGCCTACTCAAAGATTTCTTCCATAGAACTGCGCAATGAGGAGTTTGAGAAGACACCGAAGAAGAGCATCAAGCGATTCCTTTATACTTAGAACCCGCCCTTAAGCGACTGTGGTATTTACAGCACCACCCTTAAGTAATGTTCAAAGAATAAATTCCTCAAGTTTGTCCTGTACTTTTTTAGACGGTTTTGCTGGCTTCTTTAAAGGAGCATAGCGAACTATGTGACTGAAAAGAAGTCGCAAAAAAACGACAAGAAGACAGGACATCAAACCTACAGAATGTACATCTGCAAACTTGTGGAAGTTATTTTTTGAACATTACTAACATAAATTTCAACCGTCTAATTCGCAGGTTTCGATTAAAAGGGCTACTTTTGCGCTTCGAAAACTTACGAACAAAATAATTACAGATATGAGAAGCAGAACAGCCGAATGGTTTGAGTGCAAAATCCGTTACGAGAAGACGATGGATGACGGAATGCAGAAGAAAGTGACCGAGGTATACACAGTAGACGCCCTTAGTTTCACCGAAGCGGAACAGCGCATCATGGAGGAAATGTCGTCATACATCAGTGGAGAGTTTGAAGTGGCCGACATAAAGAAGGCAGCCTACAAGGAAATATTCTTCTGCGACAGCGACGAGGCTGACCGTTGGTACAAGACCAAGCTGCAGTTCATCACCATCGACGAGAAGACCGACAAGGAGAAGCGTTCCAACGTGAACTATCTGGTCAACGCTGGAACGCTTGAGAGTGCGGTGAAAAACATCAACGAAGTGATGGGCACCACACAGATTGACTACTCCATCGCATCGGTGAGCGAAACGCAACTGATGGATGTTTACGAATATAAGAAGAAAGAAGTCAACGACAAACCCGAATACGAACGGTAGTCGGCAACCGACAAAAACGGAGGATAGGAAATGGCATTGGACTATGATGTAAAAGGCAACCTTGAGAAGGTGTTGGCCGATTTGCCGCAGGGAGTACGCCTTGTTGCGGTCAGCAAGTTCCATCCCAACGAATATCTTGAGGCCGCCTACGCCAACGGTCAACGCCTGTTCGGCGAGAGTCATGAGCAGGAACTGTCTCAGAAACAGGCTTCATTGCCCTCCGACATTGAATGGCATTTCATCGGACATCTGCAAACGAACAAAGTAAAATACATCGCTCCCTATATATCAATGATAGAGGCGGTGGACTCAATCAAACTCCTGCGCGAGATAAACAAGCAGGCAGCCAAGTGCAACCGTACCATTGATGTGCTTCTGGAACTGCACATAGCGCAAGAAGCCACCAAGTATGGACTCACGCTCGACGCTTGTCGCCAGTTGTTGGCCGACGGTGAGTGGCGCGAACTGCACAATGTGCGGATATGCGGACTGATGATGATGGCCTCGTTTGTAGACGATGAGGCTCAAATCCGTTCGGAATTTACCACCGCACAGCGTTTCTTCGACGAAGTAAAGCTGCAATATTTCCCCAACGACGAAGCCTTCTGCGAGCGTTCGTGGGGCATGAGCCACGACTATCGTATAGCAGTGGAGTGCGGAAGCACCATCGTCAGAGTGGGCACCACCATCTTCGGGCCGCGTGTATATTGACAGCAATCGCCGCCACGACAATAGGTATCGTCAGAAAGAGAAACCACGGCATGCCTTGGGGCACACACACGACGGCAGCACAGGAGAAAAGATTAAAACAATCAGTGGGAGATAAACACCTATACAGGTGTTTGTCTCCCACTCTCATTTACGCCAATCCGTGCGCTACTGCTTTCTGCCGTATTCGTAGTAGTACCAGTAAGTGCCGTTGTAGTGGTCGAAGATGGCGAGTTTACGTTCCTGCGGATTGCTGTATTGCTTTTCCAGTGTCTGTAAATCCTTAAAGTCGGTTGCCGTGACGTCGTTGTGATACGTGATACTTGGATTGGAGCGCAGGTGTGTATAGAGCGTCAAAGCCTCACGGTAATGGCGCGGCAGATGACCGTTTGTGTCGTAAAACTTAGGCAGCAGTTGAGCAAAGCTGTCAAGGTCGCGGTCTATGAGGCAGGCGCACAACAGATAATCCTTGACCGCTGGCATTGCTCTCTTACTGCGCAGCAACGCCTTGAGATAGCTTTCCGTGGTCATGTTTGCCGACGGACGCGCACCGAGAAACCTATAAATGCTGTCATTAGGGTACATCAGACAACGTGTCGTTTCGCTTGACAGCGGCAACAAATCACTGCCTTTGCAGTTGACAGGATAGGTAAACAGACTTTCTCCCAACTGTCCTTTGCGCGCCAAGGCGTATGCTCTGAGCATGGTCAGATTTCCATCTGTGTGCAGCGATTTGGCTCCTGCGGCCAATGCTCCGTCGACATCATTGTGCAAAAGACAGTTTTCGGCACGCATACGATAGTGGAACACATCGTTGCTGCTGCCTATTGCACCGGTGAAAATGAACATTGCACACAGTGTGAACACGTTTGTCCATATCGTTCGTTTCGACAAACCCTTGCCAGATGGCATCCCATACGGTATCTTTTTCGCTATGGCAACCACTCCTACCCATGCGGCGATGAACAGAGGCGTAGCCCAAAGCCATGCGCCGAAGCCTGCATTGCCATCCGCCTTTGCATCCATCGACGTGAGTACGGCCAAGATGAGCAGTGACGGAAAGTAGGTTATGGCATGGCGACTGCCCGACAATTTGGTCAGAAAGGCCACGCCCACTTGCAGAAGCATCAGCACCACAGTTATGATTATGGCACCGACAGTGCAGTTGTAGTGCGTCGCACCGCCACTAAGCGTGTATTGCGATACGGCAAGTATGTCTGCCTGGTAGAAAAACAGATAGGAAAAGGCAAACATACAGAAAGCGACGGCACACACAACCTTTGCAGTCGTGGCGCCATCGCTTGGATTTTTTCTTTGAGAATTCATTCCTTTTCAGTGTGAAAAGCCCGCATTGAAGTTTTGTTCTTCTTGAGTACCACCTTAGTTCTTCTTGAGCACCACAGCCGAACGGGCGGGTATGTAGAGCTTAAGCCATTCCTTGTGGTCCTTTACATATAGCGGGTCGAAGTTTGTCACGTGGGTCAGCGTATCGTCAGCCAACCCGTTGCCGCCAAATTCCTTGGCGTCGGTGTTCAGTACAACGTCATAAGAGCCTGTGGGAACGAGGAATCCGTAGTCTGTGAACGACCTTGTGGGACTGAAATTGAACACAAACAGCAGGTCGCCACGACTGAAAGCCAGCACTTGGTCGCCGTCGTTGTGCCACACTTCCCGTACGGGTTTGTCCTGGAAGTTGCGTATACTCTTCAGCACGGCGAGCATCGCCTTGTCGAAGTCGCCGAGATAGTGATAGTCCAAATCCTTGTTGTCCACCAGATTCCACTGTCTTCTCGCATACTTATAGCTCCATCCGTTGCCCTCACGAGGGAAGTCAATCCATTCGGGATGCCCGAATTCGTTGCCCATGAAGTTGAGATATCCGCCATTGATAGTGCCCGCAGTGACAAGGCGTATCATCTTGTGGAGCGCAATGCCACGGTGCACCATGTCGTTCTCGTCGCCTTTTTTGAAGTGCCAGTACATATCGGCGTCGATAAGGCGGAAGATGATGGTCTTGTCGCCCACGAGAGCCTGGTCGTGGCTTTCGCAATAGCTTATGGTGCGTTCGTCCGGCCGACGGTTCTTCACCTCCCAGAATATCGAACTCGGTTTCCAGTCCTCGTCCTTCAGTTCCTTAATGGTCTTTATCCAGTAGTCCGGAATGTTCATGGCCATGCGATAGTCGAAGCCATATCCGCCATCTTCAAACTTGGCTGCCAGTCCGGGCATTCCGCTCACCTCCTCTGCTATGGTTATGGCGTTGGGATTTACCTCGTGGATGAGTTTGTTTACCAGCGTAAGGTAGCAGATGGCGTTGTCGTCCTCGTGTCCGTTGAAGTAGTCGCCGTAGCCGCAGAACGCCTCACCCAAGCCGTGGCTGTAGTAGAGCATAGACGTTACACCGTCGAAGCGGAAGCCGTCGAAGCGGAACTCCTCCAGCCAGTATTTGCAGTTGGACATCAAGAAGTGCAACACCTCGTCCTTGCCGTAGTCAAAGCACAGACTGTCCCATGCCGGATGTTCGTGTCTGTCGCCCGGATAGAAGTATTGGTTGGGGTCACCGGCCAAGTTGCCAAGTCCTTCCACTTCGTTCTTCACCGCATGAGAGTGTACTATATCCATTATCACGGCGATGCCCTTGCTGTGGGCGGTGTCTATAAGCTCCTTCAAATCCTCCGGTGTGCCGAAACGGCTTGAGGGGGCAAAGAAAGAGCTGACGTGATAGCCGAACGAACCATAGTACGGGTGCTCCTGTATGGCCATCACCTGTATGCAGTTGTATCCGTCGGCGATGACGCGCGGCAGAACGTTCTCCGTAAACTCCCTATATGTACCCACCTTCTCGGCGTCCTGCCCCATTCCGATGTGGCATTCGTAGATGAGCAGAGGCGATTTGTTTGGTTTGAACTTCTTTTTCCGAAACACGTAAGGCTTCTCCGGATTCCAAACTTGAGCGGAAAATATCTTCGTGTTGTCGTCCTGCACAACCCGTTGACACCATGCCGGTATGCGTTCGCCTTCGCCACCGTTCCATCTTACCTTCATCTTGTAAAGGTCGCCATGCTTCATGGCCTTTTCAGGCAAGCGCAGTTCCCAGTTGCCGGTGCCTTCAATGCGCTTGAGCTGATACTTGGCAGACTCCTGCCAACCGTTGAAGTCGCCAATGAGGAATATCTCCGTAGCGTTTGGTGCCCATTCGCGGAAAATCCAGCCACGTGCAGCCTTGTGCAGACCGTAGTACAGGTGGCCGGTGGCAAAGTCGGAGAGAGTCTTCTTTCCGCCTTTTGTCAGCTGCCCCATCTTCCATACGGCATGGTCGTGCCTCCCCTTGATGGCATCTTCGTAGGGTTCGAGCCAGGAGTCGTTGCATACTATCCCGATATGCTGCTGAGCAGCCTCGTCAGTTGTCTTCTTGCCTTGCGTCTTTTGCTTGGCCACGGTCTTCGCCGATGTCGTTTTTGTGCTTTTTCCGGTCATGGTTGTATTGTTGTTTAAGGCGGGTTTTCTGGTGCAACCCGTTGAGGTTAGTAGTCGTTTTGGCGTTCGGTTCTTATGCCAATACTTTGAAGATAGCCTTCTTTATCTCCTTGCCTGGAGCTATGCAGGGTGCGTGGCCGTCCTGTGGGAAGAACACGGCGAACATTCCCGGGTTGCAGGTCACGTAGCTTTCTGCCGCCAGATTGGGTATCTTCGTTATATCCTTGTCTGCATTGTATTCCGCCTCGGGCAGATTGCACAGCGGAGTATAGCCATAAGTCTCTGCCGTTGAGAGCGGTATCTGTATGTCAATCATCTTTTTGTGAGTCTCTATCACGGCCTCTTCTTCAGTCTTTCCTTTGGCTGTAGTGATGTTCACAAACAGGTCGCTGCCCTTGATTTGGTGCTTTCCCGGCTCAAGAGAGTTGAGGTCGTTCTTTGCGAGAAACTCCTCCACGTCTTTGAACAGAGGGTTTACTGATGCGTATTTGCCGAAATTGTCGAGTGTGTCTATTATCATAATAGTATAAAGTGTATAGTTTTTAATGTTTTCTTCTGTTTTTGGGGCGGTTCTATAAATTGCCGCCGTACTATGTTATGGCCTACGTTTATTTATTGTCGAGACGTTTCCGTCCGTTTATGTAAGTGCCCGTAGCCGTCACGTTTCCGTCGCGGTCTTTTTCCACAAACCGTCCGTCGCGCTTGTCGTCAAGATAGGAACCTTCAAAGCGTTTGCCGTCTTTGTCCTCCTCAATGGCTGTGCCGTTGCGCTTGCCGTCCTTGTATGTGCCCTTAAACTTGCCTCCGTTGGCCTCGTGCATGATAATCTGTCCGTCCATCTTGCCGTTCTTGAACTGTCCTTCGGCCACGTCGCCGTTTTTTGCGGTCAGCTTTCCGGTGCCGTTCATGCGGTCTTCCTTCCACATTCCAGTGTATGTGTCGCCGTTGCGCCACACCATTGTGCCCTGGCCCTGTTTGCTTCCTTCAAAGAACTGGCCGGTATACTTGTCGCCGTTGGCGTATTTGTATGACCCTATACCGGTGCGTTCGCCCTGCACATAGTCGCCCTCATAAACGTCGCCACTTTTAAACTTGTATATGCCCTTGCCGTTCTGTATGTCGTTCTTCCACTGGCCGATATACACATCACCGTCGGCATAGCGGAACGTGCCCGTTCCCGAGCGCAGGTTGTCCACCCACATGCCGTTATAGCTCGACCCGTCGCCCCAGTCAAAGTGGCCTTTACCGTTTTTCTTGTCGTTGCTCCATTCTCCTTTATATGATGCACCACTGGCAAAGGTGTATGTTCCCTTACCGTTGCGCTGGTCCTGATACCACTCACCGTCGTATTTGTCGCCGTTGTAGTAGTACATCACTCCGTGGCCTTGCTGATAGTCGCGAAACCAGAGACCGTCATATCGGTTGTTATTCTTGAAGTAGAACGTGCCCTTGCCGTGCTGCTGGTCCTGAAACCACTGGCCTTCATATTTCTCCCCGTCGGAAAAAGTGTACACGCCGTAGCCTTGGCGTTTGCCTTTCTGGTAGTTTCCCTCATACCAGTCGCCGTTCTTGAATGTCGTTTTTCCCTTTCCGTTGGGTTTTCCGCCCGCCATTTCGCCTTTGTATTCACCACCGTCGCGTGTGGTGCACGTGCCGAGCGTAATCTTTTGCGCCAGCATGAACAGGGGCGACAGAGTCAGTAAGGCTATGAATATATATCGCTTCAAAGTTTTCGTTTTCTTGGTTTACCAAATGCCAAAGTTAAAGAAAAAAGGAAAGACAGCAAAGAAGTATTAGATTTTTTAACTGATAGCGAATGCGAAGGGCAACTATTCAGCTTCATCATATACCTATCTCCGAATAGCTATTCTTTGAACAATGCTTAACGGATAACCCGAAAAAGATTGCATCAATCTTTGCGAAAAATCGTATCGATTTGTTCCAAAAATCATATCAATCTTTGGCGAAAATCGATACAATCTTTTTTGCCCCCGCAGGAGTCCACGACCCGAAAACAACGATTCCAATAAGGCCGTAAAGGGTGGTTCTATAAATTACCACCGTAATTTTGTTTAATGTTGGATGTCTTACGTTTTGTCATCTTGCGGTCTCTTTTCGGTCCAATCTGTCTGCTCGTTCAGTCGTATAGCTCGCTATACTCTTTCACTCACAGACACATTGCCCTCGAAAATAGACTCACAATCTGCCAAAGCTAATTTATAGAACCACCCTAAAGCGTTACGGTCAACGGCCTGTTCGGCGAATGGAGGGCCGAACACGGAATGCACGGAATACACGGAATGTGCTATTTTCGGTTCTTCCGTTAAACGCATAGACAAGGTCTGCCCATACAAAGAACAGCATTTGGCATAGCCTCGAAGAGGCCAAAATGGCAATGGCATTCACCTACGCATTTAAGCGGCAAGCCCTTGCTTTTGCCCTCATTCCCCTGCGGTAAAAAGAATATGCCCGGAAATGCCATTCGGATTTTTTTTGTACTTTTGCAGCCATAAAAAACACCTGAAACGCAACATGCCAGAACAAGCAAAAGGAGGCAGGACGAAACGCGCGAGCCGTCCCGCCACCGTAGACACGACTTTCGCCCACCTGCAACCACAGGCTCTTGATGTGGAAAAGGCAGTGCTGGGCGCAATAATGATAGACAAAGACGCATACGCCGTGGTGTGCGAGATGCTTTATCCCGAGAGTTTCTATGAGAAGCGCAACCAGCTGATTTACTCTGCCATACGCGACCTGAGCGGCGATGAGCACCCTATTGACGTGCTGACCGTCACTGAACGGTTGGCAAAGAACGGAACGCTTGAGGATGTTGGCGGCCCTGCGTATATAGCGGAACTCAGTTCGAGGGTGGCCTCATCGGCCAACATTGAGTATCATGCCAGAATAATTGCCCAAAAGTTTCTTGCACGACAACTCATATCGTTTGCGAGTGTGGTGGAGACCAAGGCTTTCGATGACACCACCGACATTGACGACCTGATGCAAGAGGCCGAAAGTTCGCTCTTCGAACTGTCGCAGCGTCACATGAAGAAGGACTACACCCAGATAGACCCTGTGATAAAGAACGCCGTGGAGGTGATTCAAAAGGCGTCGCAAAACAAGGACGGACTCACGGGCGTGCCTTCAGGCTATAACAAACTGGACGACATAACGAGCGGATGGCAGTCGAGCGACCTTATCATCATTGCCGGACGACCTGCCATGGGTAAGACCTCGTTCGCCCTGTCAATGGCAAAGAACATTGCCGCCGACTACAAAGTGCCTATAGCTTTCTTCTCGCTTGAAATGAGCAATGTGCAACTTGTGAACCGACTGATTTCGAATGCTTGCGAGATACAGGGCAGCAAGATATTGAGCGGACAGTTGCAGCCGGACGAGTGGGACAGGCTGGACAAGCGCATGAACAACCTGCTCGGTTCACCTATGTATATCGACGACACGCCTGGTCTGTCGGTCTTTGAACTCCGCACCAAGGCACGACGACTGGTGAGGGAGCACGGGGTGAAGATGATAATGATTGACTACCTGCAACTTATGAACGCCAACGGTATGCGGTTTAACAGCCGACAGGAGGAGGTGGCCAAGATATCCACATCGCTCAAGGGACTGGCCAAGGAGTTGGACATACCAATATTGGCGTTGAGCCAGTTGAACCGTGGCGTTGAAGGACGTGAAGGCCTTGAAGGCAAGATTCCGCAGTTGAGCGACCTTCGCGAATCGGGAGCCATAGAGCAGGATGCCGACATGGTGTTGTTCGTTCACCGTCCTGAATACTATCATATATATGATGACGGCAAGGGAAACGACCTGCACGGCAAGGCTCAAATCATTATTGCCAAGCACCGTAAGGGTGCTACAGGCACTGTCACGCTGACGTTCCGAGGCGAATTCACGCGATTTGAGAATGTGGAGGACAAGTCTTTGGCCGGCACGTCAGCTTCTGCAGAAGGCGAAATTGTGGGGTCAAGGATTAACGGCGACGACTACGGTGGCGGAAATATGCCTGACGACGACTATCACTTGGGCGGCACCTTCGACGTTCCGCCACTAAGTGGAAACGATGAAATAGCACCGTTCTAACTGAATAGCACTATCCTTGTATATGGAAGAAAGCTGTTTGTCCACAATAAAGTTCGCCTCGGCGCAACGCATCCGCACCGTTGTCGCGGCCGTGGTTGCGGTTGTGTTCTGCCATGCCGTTGCCTTGGCTGGTACGACCGCCGCCAGTGAGTCTGCCGGCGCAAAGCCTAAGGTTGCCAAAAGCTATATCTACAGATACACTCTCAAGGACAAGCAGGGCTGCACATACAGTCTTGCCAAGCCGTTGGCATTTCTTTCGGCCAAGGCATTGGAGCGTCGCAAGAGGCAAGGGCTGGAGATAGACTCCACAGACTTGCCGGTAAGCTCCGCCTACACCCGACGGTTCAATGTGGAAGGAGCGCGACTGGTTGGCACAAGCCGATGGAACAACACGGTTATAGTGAGCGTGAGCGACACCGACGTGGCCAACGCACTCTCCCGACTGAGCTGCGTGAGGGCGTACAAGATGGTGTGGCAGTCGCCGGACTCTATACTTCCGCAGTCGAAACGCGTGAAATACCACACATCCTATTACAGTTGGGACTCAATACCGACGTCACTGCACGCCGCAGCCAAGGAGCAGATAGCAACAATCAACGGTCTCGGACTCCACCGCACGGGATTCCTGGGCAAGGGCATAACCATTGCCGTGCTTGACGGTGGCTTTATGAACGCCGACAGCCTGCCTGCCTTTGCCCACACAAGCATACTCGGCATGCACGATTTCGTTAATCCGTCATCGCAGGACGGCATCTGCCAGGAGACTGACCACGGCACCAAGGTGCTCTCGGCCATGGCTGCCAACGCTCCCAACGTGTATGTGGGGTGCGCCCCAGACGCCTCCTACTGGCTTTTGCGGTGCGAAGACAGGCAGACGGAGCAGCCCGTGGAGGAAGACTACTGGGCCATGGCTGCCGAATTTGCCGACTCTGTAGGGGTGGACATGATAAACAGCAGTCTCGGCTATTACCATTTTGACAACAAGGCCGATGACTACCGCTACCGGGACATGGACGGACACACGACATTCATATCGCGCACGGCATCAATGCTTGCCGGCAAAGGCATCATACTCGTGAACAGTGCCGGCAACAGTGGCATGGGACCGTGGAAGAAGATAACGTTTCCGGCAGACGCAGAGGACATTATCACCGTGGGAGCCTTAACGCCGACCATGGCCAACGCGCCGTTCAGCGGTGTCGGACCGACGCAAGACGGAAGGGTGAAGCCTGACGTGATGGCACCGGGAAGCCCAGCGAGCCTCATCTCAGGGCGCGGCACTGTGGTGCAGGATATGGGCACTTCGTTTGCCACGCCGCTTGTATGCGGCATGACAGCTTGTCTCTGGCAGGCTTTCCCTATGCTTACCGCCAGGGAAATAATACAGATTGTAAGGCAGAGTGCCGACAACAGTGACCAGCCCAACAACGTGTTCGGCTACGGAGTGGCTGACTTCGGCAAGGCGTTCGATATGGGACAGGCGTTGCAAAGGGCGAAAACAAACAGCGAAAAGACATGGACAACGACCGGAGACTGACGCTCTTTGAGCTGAACAACCTCGTCAGAAGGAGCCTGGAGACGCTCATGCCTGACGACTATTGGGTGGAGGCCGAACTGTCGGAACTGCGCACTTCACCGCAGGGACACTGCTATATGGAACTGGTGCAGAAGGATGCTGAGGGCAACACACCTGTGGCACGCGCTCAGGCAAAGTGCTGGCGACAAACATGGTATGTGGTTGACCGTCGGTTTCGGCAGGCCACAGGTCAGGTGCTGCGTGCCGGCATGAAGGTGTTGCTCAGAGTGAGGGCCAATTTCCACGAGGCGTTCGGCTTTTCCTGGATTGTGGGCGACATAGACCCTTACTTCACTCTCGGCGACATGATGCGCCGCAGGCAGGAGATACTCGCCAGACTGAAAGCCGCAGGCGTGATAGACCTGAACAAAGAACTTCCCCTACCGTTGTTCGCACAGGACATAGCCGTAATATCAAGTGCTACGGCAGCCGGCTACGGCGACTTTTGCCGACAACTGGCCGACAACGAATACGGTTTCAGATTCAATACCCAACTGTTTGCGGCATCCATGCAGGGCGAACAGGTGGAAACGAGCGTGATAGCTGCGCTTGACCGCATCTATGCTGAGGCCGACCGCTACGACTGTGTGGTCATCATACGTGGAGGCGGTGCCACAAGTGACCTTTCCGGCTTCGACACTCTTGCGCTGGCGGAAAACGTAGCCAATTTCCCTTTGCCCGTAATCACCGGCATAGGGCATGACCGCGACGAGTCGGTTGTTGACTTCGTGGCGCACACTCGGGTGAAAACTCCAACTGCCGCTGCGGCATTTCTCATTGCCAATCTCAAGAGTGTTGCCGACCGTCTGACCGATGCAGAGAGACGTATCGGTCGCACGGCAACCGCAAGGAAAGACGTTGAAAAGGAAAGGCTGAACCGTCTGCAAGACCGTATCCCCACACTCTTTGCTGCCATCAAGGGCAGACAGGAGGCGCGATTGGTGTCTCTTGCAGGTCGAATGGCCACGGCAGCTACAAGACGAATGGAGACGGAGCGGCGCAAAACGGAAACCATTGCGGCCAGACTGACTCCGCAACCGCTCCGCATACTCACTGCCGAGCGTCACCGTATAGAGCTGCTTGTCCAACGAGCCAACGCACTTGATCCCAAATGGTTGCTCAAACGTGGCTACAGTATCACTACCGTGCAGGGAAAGGTGGTGCGCAACGCCAAGACATTGAAACCGGGCGACAAGATAGAAACAAGGTTCGGACAGGGAAAGGTTACTTCAACAGTGGACTAAATAAAAGGGTACATGGAAAAGAAAATGAAATACGAAGAGGCTGTGCACGAGATTGAGCGCATAGTGAGACAGATGGAAAACGACGAGCTTGACCTTGACTCGTTGGCGGGACAACTGAAGCGTGCGCAGGAATTGCTCAAACTGTGTCGCGACAAGTTGACTAAGACAGAAAAGGACATCAACGCTGTGCTAAGTTCACAAGACGACACAGACAAGCGGAAAACCAAGGGACAATAAAACATGAAAGCTACAGAATGTGCATCTGCAAACTTGTGGAAGTTATTCTTTGAACATTATTATATACATCATTAATATGGCAAACTTGAGTTTTGTGGGCATCATTCCGGCGCGTTACGCTTCAACACGCTTTCCTGGAAAGCCACTGGCCGTACTGGGCGGCAAGACTGTGATACAGAGAGTTTATGAGAAAGTGGCAGCCACGCTTGGCGAGGCATACGTGGCCACTGACGACAAACGGATTTTTCATGCAGTGGAAAAGTTCGGGGGCAAGGCGGTGATGACCTCTCCAAACCATAAAAGCGGCACCGACCGCATAGAGGAAGCTGTGGAGCGTTTGGGCTGTGACTGGGACGTTGTCGTAAACGTGCAGGGCGACGAACCGTTTATTCATGCGTCGCAGATAGAGGCATTGTGCCGCTGTTTCGATGATGAAGCCACCGAAATAGCCACGCTCGGCAAGCCTTTCGGGACAGACATGATTGCTGTGAGCAATCCCAATTCGCCCAAGATTGTGGTGGACAACCGTGGCTATGCCATGTATTTCAGTCGCAGTGTCATACCTTATGTGCGTGGCAGTGAGGTGGAAACGTGGGCCGACAGTTTCCCTTATCTCAAACATATCGGCATATATGCCTATCGTCGTGAGGTGCTGAAGGCCGTGACGCAGTTGCCGCAGAGTTCACTCGAAAAGGCAGAAAGCCTCGAACAGTTGCGCTGGTTGCAAAACGGATACAGGATAAAGGTGGGACTTACCGAGGTGGAAACCGTAGGCATCGACACTCCAGAAGACCTGAAACGGGCAGAAAGGTTGCTGGCAGAACCGGACTTTGAGCAAGAGTGATGATGTAAGGGCGGTTCTGATGGCAAACGAAAGTTTTCGCTTTAAGCGGTTTTCCATTAGGCAAGACCGCTGTGCAATGAAGGTTGGCACCGACGGAGTGCTGCTCGGAGCATGGGCTTCGGCACCGAAGGATAGAGCCATATCGGTACTTGACATCGGCACAGGTACGGGTCTTGTGGCTCTGATGATGGCGCAGAGGTTTCCTGAAGCCTCCGTCTTGGGCATAGAAATATCTGGCCAGGCAGCCAGTCAGGCGGCTGAAAATGCGGCAAACTCGATGTTTAGAGACAGAATAAGTGTCTTGGAAACGTCGTTGCAGGAGTTTGTGAATAGCGAAAAGACATTGGCTGTAGGAGGAAATGTTTCCATTGAAACAGACGGAAAGGGGCAGGGTAGGGGCTTGGAGTCTGCGCATCTTGCCGGCAAGAGATTCGACTCCATTGTGTGCAATCCGCCTTTCTTCACCGAATCACTTGAGTGTCCGGACGAGCAACGCAACATGGCTCGCCATACAAACAACCTTGATGCCCACACGCTGATGGCTTGTGCCGCAAAACTTCTTGCACCGGGAGGACAACTCTCGGTGGTGGTGCCGTATGAGTCAAAGGAGACCTACGACTACGAATCGTCCATAGCAGGACTCTTCATAAGTCGCGTTTGCACAGTAAGTACCAAGCCCGGCACGCTTCCGAAGCGCATACTGCTTGCCTATACCAATGCCGTTCCTGACACTCTCGACACGGAACAACTCGTGATAGGCGACAATAAATATAAGGAAATGACCGCACCCTTCTACCTTGAATAGGTTGGCTTTCGCCTTCACTTAGCGTTTCTTGTGGCAAGAAGCGCTGCGCCTCTTTCGCTTGCCTTTGGCGCATGTGTCAGCCAGCTTGCAGCCGCGACATGCCGAAGAACCGTGTTTCAGACTGTCGTATATGCGCCACAAGGCATATACTGCGGCAGTGGCTACCACGGCGAAGACTATTGCTGTTTGCACAAAAAGAAGCGTTTATATTCAGATTCAAAGTTGGGCGTGAACGCTCCTCGGCCAATGTTCTCCGCAATCTCGTCGGCACTCCAGAAGCGTCCGCCGTCAAGCTCTGTGGGATTGGGGCACACTGCGCCGTCAAAAACAGTGCGGTGGACATAAACGAGCTCGCGTTCGCGGGCACTTTCAAACACATAATGGCCCATCGATACTGGCTTGAAGCCAACAACACCAAGTTCTTCTGCCACCTCACGCCGCAGAGCCTGCTCCACGGTTTCGCCCACATCCATGTGTCCGCCGGTGGAAGTGTCCCACTTGCCGGGCTGGATGTCTTTCCATTGCGGGCGCTTTTGTAGGAAAAGTTCTCCTTTGCTGTTGAACAAATGCAGGTGAACCACTGGGTGGAGAATCTTTGAACCACCGTGGGCCTGGCTTCGTTTCACTGTTCCAACAACGTTTCCCAGTTCGTCAACTACGGGAAACAGTTCTTCTCCATTGTCTGCCATGATTGTTAGTGTGTCGTTAGTGTTCAGAAAACAGCGTGATAACTATATGCTTGTGAGTTTTTTGAGCAGCAACTTGTTTATAGCCTGTATCTTGCGACCTTGCTTGCCTATGTCCTCGCGCACAGTGTTCATGCTGCTCAGAAAGTCCGAGAAGGCGTTGAGTATCTGGTTTGGTTGCTTGTTGTCTTCCAAACCGTCTGGGTTGGTAATGATTTTTATGCCGCGTCGCTCTATGTGTACGTCAATGTCGCATCCTGTCATTATCGGGTCGCCGTCGTAGTGTATGGCTCCTGGCTTGCTGCGATGTATGTGTATGCGCTCGGCCTTGAACGCCTTTATCTTTGAGTTCTGGTCGAGCGTGCGGTTGAACATGTCGATGCTTATTTGTGGAGCGTCAAAGGCAGTGAACGGTTCCATTATCACCACATCCATCAGACCGTCGGTCATGGTGGCGTTGGGAGCTATGTAGGCATTGTTGCCATACTGCGACGCATTGGCGCAGGCAATCAGAAAGGCTTTGTACTTCTTAGCCCCAGTGGCATCCTCCACCTCGTAGGTCTCCGGCTGGTATTTCAGTCCCTCGCGAAGCACATTCTCCGCATAAGTTATCGGACCGCGACGACCTGCGGCGGCAAACTTTAGGCTGATGAATGCGTCGAACCCCATGCCGCAGGTGCAAAAGAAAGGCAAATCATTGATTACTCCATAGTCGAGAGCCTCGATGTTGCAGCGGTTTATCAGGTCGATGGCCTTGGAAACGTCCATCGGTATGCGCAGATGTCGGGCGAGTCCGTTGCCGGAGCCGCACGGAATTATGCCGAGAGCCGTATCGGTATGCACCAGAGAACGAGCCACTTCGTTCACTGTTCCGTCGCCTCCCACAGCCACAACAATATCCACAGCGTCGGCCACGCATTTGCGAGTCAGCTCTACGGCATGGCCGGAGTGCTCGGTGAAGCGCACCTCGTAAGTGAATTTCGCAGTGTCAAGCCGCGACTCGATGGTCTTCGGTATGCTGGTTTTGCTCTGTGTGCCCGAATGAGGGTTAACTATAAATACAATTTTTGCCTTTGAATCCATGGAGATGCAAAAGTACATATTTATAATGTTACAAGCCTTTTGCGGCAAGATAAAATTCGCAAAACGTTCACTTTTCCGAGGAAAACTGCAAACTTTAAGTGGAAAATACGTAACTTTGCCGCCTAAAATAAGAACAAAGGATAAGATATCAACCTTAAAATGGGACAATTACAGGAAAGATACAAGAACTATCGTGAACCCCAAAAGTACATGGAAATGGGTGTTTACCCCTACTTTCGCGCCATAACGAGCAAGCAGGGCACTGAAGTGGAAATGGAAGGGCACAAAGTCTTGATGTTTGGCTCTAACGCATACACTGGCCTTACAGGCGACCAGCGCATCATAGATGCCGCAAAAGCAGCATTGGATCAGTATGGCTCAGGATGTGCAGGAAGCCGATTCCTGAACGGAACGCTTGATCTTCATATACAACTCGAAAAGGAATTGGCTGAATTTGAAGGCAAGGATGAAGCACTGTGCTTCTCCACAGGCTTCTCGGTCAACTCTGGAGTGATTCCGGCTATCGTGGGACGCAATGACTATCTGATTTGCGACGACCGCGACCACGCAAGTATCGTAGACGGCCGTCGTCTGTCGTTCGCTCGCCAGTTGCACTACAAACACAACGACATGGAAGACCTTGAGAACATACTCAAGACTCTGCCCAATGAAGCGATAAAGCTGATAGTTGTTGACGGCGTGTTCTCAATGGAGGGCGACCTGTGCAAACTACCTGAAATAATCGAGCTGAAGCATAAATACAACTGCTCGGTAATGGTTGACGAAGCTCATGGTCTTGGCGTGTTCGGAAAGCAGGGACGCGGAGTGTGCGACCACTTCGGACTCACCGGCGAGGTTGACCTTATAATGGGAACTTTCTCGAAGTCGTTGGCCAGCATCGGCGGTTTCATTGCTTCCGACAAGGACACGATAAACTATCTGCGCCACACTTGCAGAACATATATCTTCAGTGCGTCTAACACTCCTGCTGCAACAGCCGCAGCTATGGAGGCTCTGCACATACTGAAGGCTGAACCTGAAAGACTCAAAAACCTGTGGAATGTTACCAACTATGCCTTGACGCGTTTCCGCGAGGAAGGCTTTGAGATTGGTGAAACCGAAAGCCCCATCATTCCGCTCTATGTACATGACATAGAAAAAACGTTCCTCGTGACAAAGTTGGCTTTCGATGCAGGCGTGTTCATCAATCCTGTTATACCTCCAGCTTGTGCTCCCCAAGACACGCTTGTGCGCTTCGCACTCATGGCAACCCACACCAACGAACAGGTGGAACGCGGGGTTCAGGTGCTCACAAAGATATTCAAAGATTTGAATATTATAAAATAAAGAGTCGCAAGGCTTGCAAAGTTCAAAATTAATGTCTACCTTTGCAGCCGCAAATGCGCAAGGCTAATGTTCGGGGTGTAGCGCAGCCCGGTAGCGCTCCTGGTTTGGGACCAGGTGGTCGCAGGT
>CAVGKZ010000091.1:0-18900 GCA_963630025.1 bacterium
AGCGAGCTATACGACTGAACGAACAGACAGATTGGACCGAAAAGAGACCGCAAGATGACAAAACGTAAATCACCCCTTACTAAACAAAATTACGGTGGTAATTTATAGAACCACCCTTAAGTCTATACTATGCCCTGTGCCATCATGGCATTGGCCACCTTCATGAATCCGGCGATGTTGGCGCCCTTCACGTAGTCGATGTATCCGTCGGGCTGTTTGCCGTATTTCACGCACTGTTCGTGTATGCTGTGCATGATGTAGTGCAGCTTCTCGTCCACTTCCGCCTCGCTCCAAGTGAGTCGGATGGCGTTTTGCGTCATCTCCAGTCCCGATGTAGCCACACCTCCGGCGTTGACTGCCTTGCCGGGAGCGAAGAGTTGCTTTGCGGCAGTGAACTTCTCCACAGCCTCAGCGGTGCATCCCATGTTGGAAACCTCGGCCACGCAGAGCGGTTTGTTGGCCAGAAGCAGATCGGCATCGTGCCCGTCAAGCTCGTTTTGTGTGGCACACGGCAGAGCTATGTCGCACTTCACCTCCCACGGTTTCCTGCCTTCAAAGAACGTTGCCTCGGGAAACTCCTCCACATACGGCTGGCAAACATCGTTGCCGCTGGCGCGAAGTTCGAGCATATAGTCTATCTTCTCGTCGCAGATGCCTGCCGGATCATATACATATCCGTCGGGGCCTGATATGGTTATGACCTTTGCGCCAAGTTCGGTGGCCTTCTTCGCTGCGCCCCATGCCACATTGCCGAAACCGCTTATGGCAACGGTCTTGCCCTTGATGTCGATGTCGCGGGTCTGAAGCATCTGGTTGACGAAGTACAAAGCACCGTAACCAGTGGCCTCGGGACGTATCCGTGAACCGCCCCACTCCAGTCCCTTGCCTGTCAAGACACCGTTCCAACGGTGGGTAAGCTTCTTGTACATGCCGAAAAGATAGCCTATTTCGCGCGCTCCAACGCCTATGTCACCTGCGGGGATGTCCTCCTCTGGACCTATAACGCGGTAGAGTTCGGTCATAAACGAGTGGCAGAAGCGCATCACTTCATTGTCCGAACGGCCACGGATGGAGAAGTCCGCACCGCCTTTGCCACCACCCATAGGCAGCGTAGTGAGTGCGTTCTTGAACGTCTGCTCGAAGCCGAGGAACTTCAATATGGACAAGTTCACCGACGGATGGAAGCGCAAACCGCCCTTGTAGGGGCCGATGGCACTATTGAACTGCACACGATAGCCGAGGTTAACGTGCACTTCGCCCTTGTCATCCACCCAAGGTACGCGGAAAGTAACCACGCGCTCGGGTTCGACAATGCGCTCGATTATCTTGGCTTTCTCAAACTCAGGATGCTTGTTGTACACGTCTTCCACAGACAACAGCACCTCTCTCACTGCCTGCAAGTACTCCAATTCACCCGGATGCTTCTGCTCCAGCTGCTGCATAATTCTTTCCACGTTCATAGTAATATCAGTTTTAAGGTTACTTATTCGTGCCTCTAAGGCCACCTATCTCTGCCACTGTGTCAGTGGTATATCGCAAAAATAAGGAAAAGTGCAGTATACACCAAGCACAAACAAGGAAAACTTCATACACAAAGTTACATTTTGTTAATACAAACGATTTTTACGCCAGTAGCGAAGTTTTTATTCGCCGTAAAGCACAAGTCCCTTTTGCCTCTTTCCGTCCATCATTATGCGGAGCGGAGAGTCGAACCTCACGCAGCGAACATACTCCGTTTCGGCCACAGCGGGCATACTGTCGAGAATGTCCTTGCGGAAGATGCCGTTGCCGGTGGCAGTGTTTATGGTGAAATAGCCCACGCCAAACGATGTCAGGTTCTGGAAGAAATGGGTGCCCTGGCTCGGATCCACCCGATAGTTCTTCAGCTCCACCTCCACTATAACGCGTGCAGCACTGATGTGAGGCCACTTCACAGGCACTCCCAACCAGTAGTCGCTCGACCCCCAACGGCCAGGTCCCACGAGGATATAGTTGCGCCCCTCATCGAGATACCGCCGGTTCAGCTTTTCCATGTCACGCGCAATGGCCGGATTGTTGGCTGCGGTGAAGTTGTCGTCGGTCTTCACATAGACCACATCCTGCACATCGTCGCAAATGCCGTGGCCAAGCGAATTGTCGGAACGCAGCAGACACTTGTCGTCGGGTATTGCGTCAAGGTCTTCATCGAGCTTCTGCTTGCTGTCCACTATGGGACGTATCTGCAAGAGATACAGTTCGCCGGAGCGGTCTTCGCCGAGATTGCAAGCAAATTCCATCTCCACCGAACGGCGCATCCCTTCAGTTCCGAGCCGTTGAATGTCCTGCAACAGCTCGGGCAAGGGAAACACGCCATGCCGAAGCACACCGCTGAAGGTTATCACCTTGCGCCCTCCTTCGTATATTCCGTCGCGAATCACCTGGTCATACGGGTCATACGTAGAAGCTATATAGTTGAGCGAACCGTCCTTGTCGGCCTCCTTCACACGCAGGTTGAGGATGTTGAAACCGTCGTCCACCTTGAAGTCTTCGCCCGTATGCTTCATGTCGAGGGCATAGAACCGAGTCTGCGTGTCGCGCAGTGCCGTCTCCATCTCGCTCGTCTGCAACACCTGGTTGGGGTGCGACGGACTCACGCGCAGCGTCTGTCCGCCGTCCACGATATATTTGCCCAGTCCGAGGGCGAGGCTCGCTATACCCTCCTCAGCCTTTTCGTCGCCTATGGGGTAGTAGTTGAGCGAGCGGAGCACACCGCTGAAGTTGGGATAGAAGCGGTCGCCGTAGCGTTTGCCCACCACCTCTTGCAGTATCACGGCCATCTTCTCCTGGTCTATCACGTTGCTCGTGGCTGTCATGTAGGCCTTGGAGTCGTTGTAGTAGACCGAAGCGTACACACCCTTGATAGCGCAAGCCAGCATGCGCAGCATCTCATACTTGTCGTCGAGATACGGAATCATGTAGGTGGAATATATTCCGGCAAAGGGCTGATAGTGGCTGTCCTCAAGCAGCGACGAAGAACGGATGGCTATGGGGGCTTTCACGGCATCGAAGAACGTGAAGAAGTCGGCAATCAGCGTGTCGGGCAACTGCGCCTTGAGGAAGCTGTCGAGTATTTCCTGGTCCGACGCGTCGCTCAGTGCAATCTGGTAGAGGTTGTTCCTTTCCATAAATTCGTCGAAGACATCCGTACACAGCACGAGCGTTTTGGGTATGGACACAGTGGCGTTGTCGAAACGTTGCAGCTCGGGATGGCGCTTTATGATGTTGTCGAGAAAGGCCAGACCGCGCCCTTTGCCGCCCAAAGAACCGTCGCCGATGCGGGCGAAATGGCCGTAGGCGTCAAACTTGCCGCGGTCGAACACGGCCACAATGCCCACGTTTTTCATGCGGCGGTATTGCACTATCGCGTCGAAGATAATCTGCCGGTGCGCATCAACGTCCTGCAGCTTGTCCCAAGTCACGTGTTTCAAGAACGCCGACACGGGGAATATCGCTCTCGCACACAGCCACCGACTCATGTGGTTGCGGCGTATATGGTAGAGCATAGAGTCGTTGGGTATCTTGAAGATATTGTCCTGAAGTTCCTTCAGACTTCTTATCCTCATTATCTCCCTGTGGGTCTTGGGGTCGCGGAAGATGAAGTCGCCGAAGCCCATGTGCTCCTCCATGATGCTGCGCAGGTCGATGCTCATCTTCTTGGAGTTCTTGTCAACGAACCGAAAACCCTCACGTTCGGCCTGTTCGCGGTTTTCGGTCTCCGAACTTTGCAGTATCAGCGGCACAAACTCGTCTCTGCGCCTAATCTCGCGCATCAGTTTGAACCCCGCTTCGGGGTCTTTTTCTCCGCCTATGGGGAATCGAACATCACTGATTACGCCCAGTGTGTTGTCGGCATAGCGGTCATAGAGAGCCATAGCCTCCTCATACGTTCGCGCCAGCACCACCTTTGGTCGTCCGCGCTTGCGCTGGGCAGCGGCATGGGGATTGAGAGCTTCGGTGGAGAGCCGCTTGCTCTGCTGCAATATATAGTTGTAGAGGTTGGGCAGTATGGACGAGTAGAAGCGGATACTGTCTTCCACGAGCAGTATCATCTGCACTCCGGCCTCGCGGATGTCATGCTCTATGTTCATCTTGTCCTCTATCAACTTGATGATGGACAATATGAGATTGGTGTTGCCCAGCCAGCAGAACACGTAGTCGAAGATGGACAAATCCTCGTTGAGCATCCGCCGTCGTATGCCGTGGGAGAACGGAGTGAGAACCACACACGGCGTGCCGGGCGAGGCCGACTTAACAGCCCTCGCCACGTCAAACGCGTCGTTGTCGGCATTGCCAGGCATACATATCACGAGGTCTATGCCCGTGGACTTCAGCACCTCGTTGGCTTCCTCCGTAGTACTTACCTGCGTGAACGTTGGCGGATAGCGCATCCCCAAATCCATATACTCGTCGAAGATTTTCTCGTCAACGCGCCCGTCGTCTTCAAGCATGAAGGCGTCGTAGGGGTTGGCAACAATCAACACATTGAATATGCGGCGCGTCATAAGGTTCACGAACGACACGTCTTTCAGATAAAACTTATTCCATTCTGCCGGAATGTTTGTTCCCATAGCATTACTCTGTTTTTCAAAGGAGGATTTCCATATCCACCTTTATTTATATACTGTTATTCATTGAACGGGCAGCAAGCCTGCCCACAAATACAAAGACAGTGCAAGCGAGCGGAAAGAAAACTTGTTTTCCATTTCCCGAGTGTAGCCTATCTTCTATAAAGATAGTTTACTTTCAGATTGCCGAGTGCAGCCTATCTTCTACAAATTTACATAAAAATCCGATTTACAAGCCAGTCAAGACAAAAATTCTTTCGATGATAAAACTCTCACCTTACTACACTTTTTCGATGATAAGTCCTGTTTCTTTCAGGCACAATCACTGCGTTTACGCGCAGTTCACGGCATCAACAGTCGTGTATATTCGTCACTTAGTCGTAACTTTGCAGCAGAAGAATTGTCCCCGACATATTATTATTTTTATGATAGAACCGATTTCAGATGCGGCCTCAGACTGTGAGAAGTGCGCGCCCCGCACAAGCAGTCTTGATGTGATGAAGTGCTTTGCGGCATTCTTTGTGGTGTGTATTCACTACGGAGCCGACTGGCTAAGCCCCGTTGTGAGGTGTGCGGTTCCACTGTTCTTTGTCGTCACAGGGTATTATTATCCTACGATGGAGGCAAAGGGAACGTTTTGGAAACACGTCCGAAAACTACTCGTCATGGCGGTTTGCTCCTCAGCTCTGTATGCCCTGTGGGGGCTGCTATACAATATCGAGTGCAACAACTTGGACAGATGGGCAGGAAAAACGTTTCAGATGGATAGATTCGTGGACTGGATTGCGTTCAATGCCGACATGGTCAGCCCTCATCTATGGTATTTCTACGCCGCTCTGTACAGTTTGATTGTTCTTCATTTCGCCGACAAATGGCGGTTGACGAGGTGGCTACGATACGCCGTTCCCTTATTGCTGCTGGTGCATTTCACCCGCAATTTCGTTCCGTTTCCGAAGGTGTTTGTCCGCAATTTCCTCTTTATGGGCTTACCCTGCATGATGATTGGCAGGTGCGTTCGGGAAAACAAGGACGCAGTGTTCCGCTTCCTTTCCAACCAGCGCAACTTGCCCGCATACACACTCGGCTCACTCCTTTTGTCCTGCGGCGAGATGTGGCTGCTCAGTGTCGCGTGCTCCGATACGGGAGTGAGGGAAATGTACATCTTCACCTTGTCTGCCGTCCTACCCCTTCTCTATTGGGCGTTGCGCCATCCCCACTTCGGTGAAGGCTCGCTGATGGCAACCATTGGCAGAAGACACTCGGCATACATCTATATATTCCACATCCTGGTAGGCATCTGGTTGTCGGATTTCATTGGGAAGGACGACTCGCCGCTGACCAAATTCGCCTATCCCTTCCTCGTCTTTGCCGGCAGTCTGAGCATGGCGTGGCTCTTTGACCTGTTGCTCCAATTGCGGAAAAGTCGTTCGTGCAAACGGTGCTGATGGAGGAAAAACGCGCTGAAAAGCATTGATTTGTGGAGAAACGCCGATACCTTTGCATCAAAAACAATAAAGCATATATGGAACAACAACACGCAAAACTGATGGCCGCTATGGTGGAATATGACCGCGGCGACGCAAAACGGATACAGCATTTCGTCAAGGTACACGACTTCGCCGCCACGATAGCGCGGTTGGAAAACGTTGACGAGCCAACTACATTCATACTGGAAACGGCGGCAATCTTGCACGACATTGGCATACACGTGAGCGAAAAGCTCTACGGCAACTGCAACGGCAAGCACCAGGAGGAACTTGGCCCTGCCGAGGCTCGCACCTTGATGGAGCGCATCGGCGGCTACACGGAGGCGCAGATAGCCCGGGTGTGCATGCTCATCGGCCATCACCACACCTATACTAATGTCGACGGCATAGACTGGCAGATATTGCTTGAGGCCGACTTTCTCGTAAACTCGTTTGAAGACGAACTGTCTTTGGATGCCATTCGCCACTTTGAGGCAAAGGTGTTCAAGACCGAAAGCGGCAAACGGCTGCTCAAAGCAATGTTTGGAGAGTGATTAGAGAGTGAAGAACGAAGAGTGAAGAATCAACATGCCGTTCTTCACTCCCCATGCACATGAATTCTTCACTATTCACTCTTCGTTCTTCACTCATTTTGTGGCCGTTTTAGCCATCTTTTACGAATTGTTTGCGCACACAGTGATTGATTTACGTCAAGAATAGAACGATTTTATATACATTCTTGGTTTTACGCATTGCGCAATCTGAAATCCGCGCTACCTTTGCATTGTCAAAAGGTTAATAGATTGTTTTAGGTTAGTAGTAATATTTATAGTTTTAGGTTTTTAGTTATTGGTAAAAAGAAAGTTTGATTGTGGATAACACAGGCTGTCGTGAGACATCCTAAAACTTTCAAGATCGAGTATTAGTAAAGAACCCCTGCAAGCTACAATGTTAGCTTCAGGTTCTTACTAAGAAAGATTTGATTTGGATTAGAAAAGGATTTGTATTTTTAACATAGGCTTGAATGCCACTGCTCGCTGATGAGTAGTGGCATTTTTCGTTGCCTTTTGACAACCTTTGCCCACGAAAAAAAATCCCCTAAGCACACTTAGTAGGCGCTGCGTCCCTGCGCCCGAGAGTGATTGTTTGACCTTTAGTCTTGATTAGAGCGGGATGCAGCGCCTACTAAGTGTGCCTTGTTGCCTTAAAAAAAACTACAGCGATAAGTTACAGAACATTACTTAGCAATGCGAAACGACTTTTTGCCGACCACAAATCTTCCGTTTACGAACAGCAGCGTCCGGCACACCGCTCTTTGCGCTCGCAAT
This sequence comes from bacterium, assembly GCA_963630025.1. GTDB lineage: Bacteria > Bacteroidota > Bacteroidia > Bacteroidales > Bacteroidaceae > Prevotella. The sequence goes on from CAVGKZ010000091.1 coordinate 7,399, forward strand.
AGCGTTCGCACTGGGCGCAGATGTCATAGCCGAGCATGGCTCCGAGTATAAAATCTTCTTCGGGAGTGAGCTGGTTGAGCGGCCTCGTCACCATCAAACGGATGGCGTCAAGACACTCTTTCCTGCCGAAAAACAGGTTCAGACGGTCGTTACCCACAGGTTGTATGATGTAGCTTATGTTCTGATGCTCCAACCGCGTTATTGCAATCTGTTCATACTTCTTGTTGAAAGTGAAGAGAACCATGCGTCTCACGCCTTTCTTGTATTCGTATATGTGGTTCATCAGAACCTTCATGTCAACGGGAGTGGGCTTTTCGGTATTCATATCCATATAATTGAATCTGTTTTCGGCTGCAAAATTAGCCCATAAATAGAGGCTTCACAATACCTAAAAAGCATGAATTGCACTGTCAGAACCACTCGTCGGGGGAGGCTTTAGCCTCCACTCTGCGCTCCGTTTCGTCGGGAAGGGCGGAGAAAAAGTCATAGCCCGTTATGCGTTCCACCTCGTCAACGGAGTTCATATAGGATGTCTTGGAACGATTGCCCGACTCGTTTTTGTATATGAATCCTATGGCCGCCGTGTCCCGTCCTGCCCTCAGCACCACCTTGAAAAAGGCTTCCGGCACCACCACCTTACCTCGTCCGATGGTTTTGTGGCGCGACTTGGAGTAGAGCACCGGGCCGCACACGATATACAAGTCGCCGTAGGTCTCAGCCCACCGGCGGCACTGCATCTCCATTTCGTTCCAGTCGCCGGAGTTCAGTCCATGCACCTGAGGGCACACATTGGTCAGGAGAAACGACTCCTGCTGGGCTTTCTCGCTCCACCGACAGTCGCCCGACGGGCACATGTGGCCCCGGTCGTAGCCCGAAGAGCGGTAGTCATTGAGCGTCGCGCGCGGCTCAGCCACCTCTTCGTCCTCCGCAAACGACACGCCCTTGCGCTTATACGGACCGTCAACATGGCCGGCAGTAAGGTGCCATGCCACCCAGTTGGGCAGTTTCGTCTCGCTGTTGTACGACACGGTGTAGCCCTCCCGACGCAATATCTGTTCGCCGTTGCCACTCCTCATGGCCGGCAGTTCGTAGGCGTGCGCCGCTGTTGCACTGCTCTCCGCAGTCTCCGCCGCTTCCGCACTTTCCGTAAGCTCCGTGCTCTCCGCAGTTGGCGTCTTGTGGCTGCCAGACATGCCGCACGTCACAAACAGACAGACTGTTGCAACCGTGCACAAGCTCATTCTCAATCTTTTCTTCATGACAATGTGCAAAGATAGTTCAAACGCGGATTTTTCCCAAACGAAAACGAGGCTGTTTTCAGCTTTGTTCGCTGAAAGCAGCCTCGCCGTGTATAAGAGTTATACCTATCAAGATATGTTATGCCGGCATATTCACATTGCCATAGCCATACATACGGAGCACGTTCATGCAGTAGTTGTTGAACTTCTTGCTCTCTCCGATTTTCTTCATCATCCTTCTCATAATCTTTTTACCTTTCTTTTCAATTTCTTAGTTACACATTTGTTTAATGTCTCGTCGGGTGCATCTTCACACCCTCTTGTTATCCTTTCTCTGTGTTTTACTGGTGCAAAGATAATGCGAAAGAATTGTGTGCGCACACAAAACAGCGCGGTTTTTACTTCCAGAGCACTTTATTTTGACCTTCGTCAATGCAGTTGACGTAAATCAATCTGTCAAAATGGCAATTTAGTAATGAGAAAAGAATAAGTTCCTCAAGTTTTGTTTTGTATTTTTAGGCAGTTTTGCCGGCTTCGTTGAAGGAGCATAGCGGGCTATGTGACTGAAAGATAGTGCAAGCCGAACGCAATGAAGCTTGCTTCAATTGCTGAGGCGCAGCCTATCTTATGTAAAAGAAGTCGCAAAAACGACAAAAAGACAGGACATCAAAAACTACAGAATATACATCTGCAAACTTGCGGAAGTTATTCTTTGAACATTACTTAGCCTTTGTTGAAAACGTCGCGTAGACGACCGTATCGGTCGAACACACGGCTGTCTGCGAGATACAAGGCCACCGCAGTGAACACCACCGGAGCGGCGAACACGCCAGCCACAACGCCCATTTGCCACACGGCTGCCACGCCGGGACCCACGCCGCCGAGCATTGCGCCCATCATCATGCCGGGCATTGTGGCTATGCCGGCCACCGAGGCGTTGGCCACAAGCGGCGCATAGCCTTTTTTCATCGCATCGCGAAGAAAGGGCAGAATGGCCTCCTTGTGGCTCGCACCGTTGCCCAACAGATAGCTGTACTGTTCTGAATTGCGCTGCAAACTGGAATAGAAGGCCTCCAAAACGGTCTTGCCCACACTCTGCACACCGCTCAACAGCAGTCCGAACACGGGCACTATGCAGTGGGCACTCGTCATGTCGGCCGGGTGCACCACGGCCAACAGCAGATACACACAGACCAGCAACATCGACACAAGCAGCCCTCCAGCCACGGGCAGGAGCAGTTTGCCACGTTGCAGACCGCTGTGGCTCGTAAGCGAAAACGCCGCAGCTGCGGTTATCAGCACCATCCACACCGCATCTACGGCCACACTGTTGCAGGCGTAGAGCCACCTCATATAGACGGCCACCAGCAGAAGCTGTACGGTCATACGGCCTACGGCCACGGCCGAAGAGCGCAACAGTCCCTTGTCCAAACGGAAGAAGACGGCGAAGGGAACGGCAAAAAGCAACAGCGAGAAAAGCAGTCCCAAATAAGGTATTTCCATGGTTTTTATGTTGTGATTAGATTTTTATTGCGTTGATAAAACTGCGGCATTGTTATGGCGTTTTCAGAGCCATCCTGTTAAAAGCTGCGCTAAAAGGCACAACACCGGCCTACAGTCGGTGCTGCGTCCTCGCTCCTCAGCAAAGTTGGAAGGCTTAGTAGGCGCTGCGTCCTCGCTGCGCCCGTAAAAATTGCATTGGGCATTGGGCTTGCTGTTCTTGCAAACTTTCTCGGGCGCAGCGAGGACGCAGCGCCTACTAAGTTTGTCTTGTTGCAATTTTCGCACTTCATTCCACTGTATACATGCCATTTACAGCCCCACCTGGCATCACGTCTCAACAGAAGCCGTGCTGATATACTTGTCGAAAAGGTTGGTCGGCACCACGTTGCCGGCCACAGCCACCACCGAAGAGCCGCGCCGTGCGAGACTTCGCAGATAGCCAGCCACCAAGGTGCGGTCGTCAGCTGCGGTCAGTGCTGCCATATAGTCCACCAAGACGATAGTCTTGCCCAACAGTCCTGCCACAGAGAGCAGAGCCAGTTGCCGCTCGCGTGCGGTGGTGTCCACTACCCTCTTGCCGTATACCGCCTCGTCCAGCCCGAGCTTCTTCCACTCTTCGAGCAGTGATGCCTTGGAAAAAGCCTTGCCCCTGTTGGCTTCAAGGGCGAACGGCAACTGCACCAAGTCTTCCACCGTGCCGTCAGCAGCGGACAAGTCCTTGGGAACGTAGGCCATCAGCTTGCGAAACTCACCTGCAGAACAGGCCGTAAGCAGTTCGCCGTCTACGCTCACAAAACCCTCGGCCAGAGGATGCAGCCCCATCATGCCGCGCAGGAGCAGCGTCAAGTCGTCGGCGGAGCCGCCCGTGATGGCCGCCGTTTCGCCGTCGCCCACCGTGAACGACAGTCCCTGAAACAGAGTCCTTCCGTCCTTGACTATCGATGCGTTCTTTACTTCCAGCATAGAAAAAAAAACTATTTAGAGTTTTTTACTTCGCGCCTATTCTGCAACTCTTGCGTCCTGTAGGAAGACTACTGCACGCTACCTCCCAGCCTTGTAGCCAACCTTGTCAGCTTCGGTGATTTTGCGCAGCACCCGGCACGGGTTTCCTGCCGCAACGACACCCGAGGGGATGTCTCGCGTCACCACACTGCCGGCACCAATCACGGTGTCGTCGCCGATGGTGACGCCGGGCACAACGCTCACATTGCCGCAGAGCCACACCCTGCTGCCGATGGTGATCGGCCGTGGTATGAGTCCTCCTGCGGCACGCTCCTCGGCATCCGTAGTGTGGTTGCCGGAGAAGAGTCCCACGTTGGGACCTATCAGCGTGTCGGAACCGATGGTCACCTGTCCGCAGTCGAGTATCACGCAACCGAAATTGATGTACACGTTGTCGCCGATGGTGATGTTCTTGCCAAACTCGCACCGGAAGTCGGGCTCTATCCACACATTCTCGCCCACCGACCGGAACAGCTCGCGCATGATTTCATTGCGCTTGTCCTTCTCCGAATCGTCCAGGCGATTGTAGGCGCGAAACAGCCTTTTTGCCCGTACACGCCTGTTGAACAAATCTTCGGCAAAGTCGTTGTACACCTCGCCGGCCTGCATTTTTTCCCAGTCTGTCATGTTCATTATGTTTTTACTCTCCCGGCTCATACACGTCAAATTGGTTTCTCCTTCTGTATCTCTGTGCAACTTCCAGAAGAAGTTTGAATTTCTCTAACCTTTGAGGCGGACATTTTCCCTTGTTGATAATCTTTCTGGTCGACTTGTACCAGTTGTGCATACGAAGCTCTTCGGCTTTGTACTTGGATGGGCGGCGTCGGTTCGTCTTCATGAAGTTCATAAACTCCTCATAGTGCGCCATCCAGATTTCGTCTCGAGTCATAATGCTAATTAAGTTATAGGTGGACTTATGGTTGCCACTATAGGTGGGTTCTATAAATTAGCTTTGCTGGATTTTGAGACTATTTTCGAGTACATGTCGTCAGCGAGCAAGGGAGCAATGCGAGCATTGCGACCGAGCGAGGTGGCGATATGGACCGAAAAGAGTCCAAAAGACGGCAAAACGTAACCCATGTTATTTTATTGCTTGTTACGGTGGTAATTTATAGAACCCACCTATATATCATCCTTCGGACGGCTCGGCCATAATTCTCGCGAAACCGTCCTTAACGCTCTATGCAAAATTATACAGAAATTCCAATAAGTCTATACACACCCGTTGAAAAATGGGTGTTTTCCACGCATTTCTGCTCGTTTTATTACAGTTTGGCGCAAATCCGGCGCAAATGCGGTGAATTTAGGGGGAGGGAAGGAAGAATAAAGCGCGAAAGCAAGCGCAATCACCTCTACTACCACTGCACAGAATCGGCCTTGACTTTTCCTTCACCCACCGAACATTGTTTTCTCATTCACGCTTTCGTAATTTTCTTTCACATCCCTCTAAGACAAACGCTGCAATTTCGCCAAAAGATTGCATACATTTTCGCCAAAGATTGCATATATCTTTACCGAAAATCATATCGATTTTCAATCAAAACCGACGCGATTTTTGAAACAATTGACAGCCAATAGGTTGCAGAACCAAACATTTTGCCTTGAAAAGCAGTACAAGCACGCCGCACTGTAAGGCTATTTCACTCTCTGAAATATTGCGAAGAGTGTCGCACACAATGCAAACTTAGTAGGCGCTGCGCCCCAGCCAAAGAAACACAAGGCTACCAACCCACCGCCCCCTTTATCACAAAAACAAGCGCCATGTCTCCTACCCTTTTATTCCTTTTTATCGAGGGGCGAGACGCAGCGCCTACTAAGCCTTTCAACTGTGCAAAAGCAATCACCTCTACTACCACCGTGCGCATTGGCTTTAGCTTTCCCTTCAGCCGCCGATTTTCAATTCAGTCCAGCAATACCCACCCAAAATATCATCGCATCAAACCGAACGCCCTATTTGCCCATACAAGCAACAGCACTTGGCATAGCCTCGAAGAGGCTGAATCTCAGTAACCCCACGTGAGCGTAGCGAAACGTGGGGAAACAGTCCCTGCGACATATATCGGCTTCGAAGATGCCGCACAGCTGCAGAGAGGCACACTCGCTTGTTCTTTATTTGACGCAGTATTCTTCACTCTTCATCTGTATAACCACCAACCGTCACTCACTTAAAAAACACTAAAAACAACGCCGAAAACATATAAAATAATAATATTTTGCGTAACTTGGCCAACAAATTGCCTTGGGCGACCATCGAAGCCGCCCGTGACGATGACATGAGAATTTACCAAGTGAAACGAAACATAAAACAATTTACAGACAAAAACAACAAGCAAAAGAACTACTTAAGAAAAGCCCCGACGGCTTTACCCCTAAGACGGGAAGGATGAAAACAATAGAGGTTCGCGGCGAGGCTAAAACAACAATTACACATTATTATATATAATACAGCGCAGACGAACCACGGCGCAATATGAATTACAAAATCAAAATTACATGAAGGTAAATTTACTAAAGGCAACGCTTGCCACTGTGGGACTGCTCGCAGCTTCATTGTTCTCGCAAAGCGTGTGGGCTGCTGACCCGGATTTTAGCAACTACACAGTTGTCAAGACAATGGACTTTACGACAAACACTTATTCAGCCGACACAAAAATCACACTGACCACTACGCAAGAGGGGACTGCATACGAAACAGGAAACAAGCTGCAGCAGAAAATTTATGATATCGCAACACCGGAAGACCTTAACGGTTATTTGGCTCTTCAGGCCGTGTATGGTTCTAAAGGTTGGTGGATTCGTTCCACAAAGGGCGGATTGTATTCTTACAATGCCCCACGTTCTGGTGCTGTGCTGAATTGCAAGAAAGGCTATGTTGTGGCTTTCAACTGCACCCAAGACGCAGCCAATGTGATGACATTGACGAATGCTGACGGTGAGTCTGACGGTCCATTCACTTACGAGAAAAGTGAGGACTCAAAGGCCTATTATGCTACACTTACCGCTGACGGTCAGGTCGGTTTCTGTGGCGGCAAGAGTGCAGGTTACATTTCTTCGATAGTAATCTATGCCCCCGGCACTGTAGTGTTGCAGCCTACGGCAGTCTACACTGCAGTTGACGGCGTTAAGCGTACCGTGAAGTTCACAGGCGCAAACCTTGCTTACAACACAGACGGAGGCGACACCTACACATACTTCAAGGATGGAGAAGGCAACAATGTCAATACCGCCGAGGTAACAGTAAGCGACACGACAACATACTATGTTATCAGCACCAACGGTGAAGATAAGTCAGAACCTTTGGAATTTAAGATTGAAGCAGGAGAAGAACTCTCTTTGGGCATTCCCTCCTATTCCATCACAACAATGGGTGAAGGCTTCACAAAGACATACAGCGTGGTTTGCGACAACAGCGACGTGCTGCTCCGACCGACAGCCAAACTGTCTTACAGCTTCACTCCGTCAGCTGACGGTACTGCCGCAAGTGATGTTGCGTTCGACGGCACTATAGAGGCCACGGAAGCTGGTGTATATACCGTAACGGCAAGTGCAGACGGATATACGTCAACAACCGTTACCATTGACAACACCAAGGAGTATGAGCTTACGAATACCATCGACTTCACCAAATTGACAGCCGACAGCCTTTCCTCCAACTGGAAGTTGAAAGCTTCAGGCGTCTCTCTGCCTGGCAGCAGCTCGCAGTGGCCAGCCTATTATAATGTGACTGCCGATGAGTATTACTACAACTTCTCGTCTGAGACTGCCGATTCTGCCGACATCATTAAGGGACTTATTGTTGAGTTCAACAAGGACGGCAAGACTCCGAAACTTTACACAGGCTTTGGTTTCATGTATCCCATCTATCAGCAGACCGCTGCCGGTGAGGACAACACCGAAAACAAGGTGGCCATAACCAACGGCAAAATTTCTGTGGCTGACGGTACGGCTGACCAAGTGGCTGTTTATTCCTATATAAACAACTACGGAAAGAACGGAACCAAGACTTCTGTTCTTGCCGGCAACGAAGATTTTGCTCTCTATCGTTTCTCTGATATGCTGACAAAGGTGGAAGTTTACTCTCCCAAGACAGCAGCTCCCGAGGTCGTTATCGAGAAGTTCTCTGACCTCTATGATTTGGAGGACGGCACTGACGTGACCATCAAGACCACAGATGCCGTAATCTCTGTTTGGCAATCTACAGGAACTGGCTATTTCGTTTGCGTGCAGGACGGTACTGGCGCAGTTAGACTTTCTGACGACATGGCAAGCATGATGGGCGGAATTGGTCTGTCTGCTGGTTCAAAGATTGTGGGTACTATCTACGCAAAATATACAGCTGCCAACGGCACTCCTACTCTTGACATTGCTGACAATACTCAATTTTCTTCGATTGACATGGAAGCTGCTGGCGAAGTAGTGGACGTAGATCCCGTGGAGATGACAATTGCCGAAGCTAAGCAGAAGTCAAGCATCTCAAAATATATAGAGATAAAGAAAGCGAAGATGTGGGCTGACGAAGACGACTTGTCACTCTTCTATATCTCGCAGGGCAAAGACACTATAAAGGTTTACGACAAGTTCTGGGCTTTGTCTGAAACCTTCACTGCTCCTGACACTATCGAGTACGTAAAGGGCGTTGTGGTGCTCGAAGATGGCAAATACACCATCTATCCTTATGGCGAAGATGCAGTTCCTGTGGTGGTGTTCGAGGCTGAAAACATAGCCGCACTTGCCAATGCCGAGGAAAACTCTACCGTCAAGCTCATGCTTAAAGACGCGCAGATAACTGTTGTAAGTGACGGACGTTGGGGCACAACTGCTTATCTTGAGGACGAGAGCGGAGCTGTTGAGTTCGGCGATGTATACGATTTCATCTTAAGCGAAAGCGATCTCGACTTGAAAGAAGGCACTGTCTTCAACGGATATATCATGGTTATGTATGCCGGCAACTGGGGCGGAATGCAGATAATGTCAACCGACGAAACCGTGACAGGCAGCATATTCAGCGCTGAAGACGACACACCCACTCCTATGGAAACAACCATAGCAGAGGTCAAGAAGGAGTCTAACTGCAGCCGCTTCGTTTCGTTCAAGAACACGAAGATTGTAACTGAAAGAAGCGCTGAAGACGAGGATGGCTACAGCAGCATTACCGCTATCTACATGGTACAGGGCACAGACTCTTTGCAGTTGTATGACGCCTTCGGCACACTGCCTGTAGACGACGACAACCTCACAGTCGTTCCCGACAGCTTGCTCTCTTCTGAGGGTATTCTGGGCTATAGCGACGGCATATTCTACTTCTCACCGTCCAAGATTGAAATAGCAGATGCAGGTCCCGACACAGGCATCAACGGCGTAGCTGCAAACGCTTCGGCACGCAAGAACGCAGACGTTTACTCTGTAGGCGGTGTGAAGATGCGCAAGGAGGGCCAGTCTCTCAACGGCTTGTCTAAGGGCTTGTACATCATCAACGGAAAGAAAGTCGTGATCAAATAAATCACCTCTGCAAATCCATTAAGGGTTGCGGCGCACAGCCTCGCCCTTATCTCCAAAGAGCGGCATCCTAATCAGGGTGCCGCTCTTTTAGTATCGGTACGGAATCAAGAGCAAGTAGAAGGCTGTAGTAGCACGCAAAATCATGCGCAGAAGGAAGACTATAGGCGCGCAAAAAAAATCATGCGCAGAAGAAATATGAATCACCTCCACATTGAGGAATAGCCTTGAAAAGGAGACGCTATTACTCAATGCGGACAGTCAATGGGGTGCGAGTCATGGAAGAAATGATGCGGAGCATTTTGTACTTGTCTTTGGCCTGCACCGGCACTGTCAGCCACTCGCCATCTGGCATCTGCACCTGGCAGGTGTATTTCTTAACCGATGTGACAACCTGTTTGCCGGAGAATTGCAGGCCAGTGTTCTTAACCTTGCTGAAGCCAATATGCTCAACGGCCGACACGAACACTTTTTGATGGTCACGGCTGCACTCGGTATAGCCGTCAGGAAAGGCAACACTCAACTGCGTTTTCTTTTTGTGAGCAACGTTCTTCACTGTGTCGCGCGCCACCAATGTTGTAGAATCGCCTATCTCTATATGCACATCAACTCCCAACTGGGTAATGATTGACTTCATCTGCATATACTTCTGTTGCGTGTCGCCCTGCGCCATCAGATACCATCCCTCCGTAATGGGCTTAGTCCATTGGGCATAACGCTCCACTACTGAAGTGGCAACCAATGGCACGTGACACGACATCATACCTAAGGCCGCTACCCTCTCAACACCAATCTTGCAGATGGCCTGTATCATAGTTTCTGTAGCACTGATATGACACATTTCAGTGCCGTCAGAAAATGCAATCTTCAGCAGCTGCCGCTTGGCACGCATGCGAAACCTTTCGTCAATAACCCTGTTACCACGGCTATCTTCCGAAACGCCCACGTCAATACGATTGTCGACATCCCCGTTTTCGATTTCGCCCGCTGCTGCAGCATTGACAGCACAGATGATCTCCGCCGCAACAGCGTCAAAGTCATTGCCGGCAACGACGTTTTTCGTTTCAATCGGCCCTACTCTATTATTAGCACTGGCGTTTTCTTGTACATTGACTGTCGTTTCTTCCGGGCTGTATGAACACATGACATTGTTAGTACTCGCGTTTTCCTGTACGTTGACAGCTTGTCCTTGCTGATCGTGTACAGAACTCTGATTGTTGACTCTTCCGTCTTTCTGTACATTGACTGCAACGGCATCGCCTACACCACATTGTTCCGATACCGCCTTATCATTTGCGGCATCATTTCCCATGGTCGGCATATAGCCAAACGCTGCATCATCAAAAAGAGACAGCTCTTGCTGTTGCATTTTCTTTTTTCTCGCCATACAAAAAAAATCTAATTGTAATTCTCGTCAACACCAACATCAGCACTGCAACTATTCAATAGTCTACACACATAACCATTCGCTCTGAAAGGGCGTTCAAAAATTCCGCCAATTATCAAAAAAGCGTCCCTGTACGAATACGAATCGCACAAGAACGCTCTTTAGAGTTGACTCAATAAAAAATGAGCTTTCCCCAGTCTTATTCAGCCTTAGGAGCCTCGCCTGCTACAGGAGCAGTCTCAGTTGCTGTCTCTTCAGTGGGTGCAGCCTCTACTGCTGCGCCCTCTTCTGTCTTAGCGGCAGAACGGCGAGAACGGCGCGTAGCCTTCTTCTTAGCACCTGTCTTGGCCATGTTCTCATCGAAATCTACAAGTTCGATGAAGCAGATTGGAGCTGCGTCACCCTGACGGAAGCCCAACTTCACAATACGAGTGTAGCCTCCGGGACGGTCAGCAACCTTAGCGGCCACTTCGCCGAACAGCTCTTTCAAAGCATACTTGTTCTGGAGATAGCTGAAGACAACACGACGCGAATTTGTGGTGTCGTCCTTGGAACGCGTAATCAGCGGTTCCACATATTTCTTCAAGGCCTTTGCCTTGGCGAGAGTCGTAGTGATTCTTTTGTGCATTATCAGCGATATTGCCATGTTAGCAAGCATGGCCTTACGGTGAGATGCAGTACGGCTCAAATGATTGAATTTCTTATTGTGTCTCATTTTTGTTTTTCTTTTGCAACAGCCCTCTGTGTATATGGCAGTGGAGATCTGTCTCCGCTGCCATATAGTGCGAGGTTATCACTTGTCTAATTTATACTTTGAAATGTCGGTTCCAAACGACAGATTCAGACTCTCGAGCAAATCATCAAGCTCAGTGAGCG
>CAVGKZ010000092.1:0-37644 GCA_963630025.1 bacterium
AGAAACAAAATTACGGAAAACAACTACCAAACATCCGAAACCATTGTCATCATCCGTAGCTTGAGAAATAGTTATAAATATCTCTATATCACCACATTATCTAACACATATCCACCAAATGTTATCATTTCCCAATCTCACTATATAAATTTCGCAACTTCCAACTGTCTGTCAAGAACAAAGCAATGGCGACGCCCTATCGGGTGTATTATATGCAGCCCTCACTGGCTTCGGATGCCTCATGCGTCCGTCAGCTGTGGGGATACTATATATATTTACATCGGCGTGGGGCTTCCGGCATTGCTCGTTTCGACAGACAGGGCAATGCGAAGACCTACGAATCGTGGAACGGGCAACAGGCTGGCTCCACGTTTTGCGTTTTGTATATTCCACATTCAATTTTTGTTTTTTCGGCTGTGGTAGCCAGGCCGTCGTCTTAAATACAAATAAGAGATGAGAAAGTTTTTATTTGCTGCCGCAGCATTGCTAACAATGTCGGCATCAGTGTGTTTCGGCCAGACAAAGGAAGACATCAAAGCGAGTGCCGACCGTTGTGCCAAATTACAAAAGCTATGTTCAAAAGAACCCAAGCAGACTGGGTTGCCCGACGTTGACAGCTATGTGAAGGGTGTTTACACTGCCGCCGTCAGCTCCGCCGCATCTTCGGCTCTGCTGCAAGACCTCTACTACCGCCAGATAGGCGAGACCAAGGACGGGGTGACCGACGTGAACATCAAGAAGCCCACCGTTGCCGAACTTACCGCACTGGCCGCCACTCTTACAACCGAGGGCGTGTCGATTGCAGAGGCCGCCAAAGGCGCAGAGGCCGCAACAAAGGCGTCAACGACAAACAAGAACCCCATGAAGGCCGCAAAGATTGCCTCGGCGCTCGCCTTCACAAAAGACGCCTATCCCGTTTTGCTTGAGGAGTCGAAGGCCAAGATAGCCGCCATCAAGCAGATGGTGGAAACTGCCAAAACCGCAAGCAATCTGTAATGGGAGCACTTCGCATTCTGTGTGCGGTTGCCCTTGCGTGTGTCCTTCTTGGACACACGCAAGGCTCTTTTGCAGCCGACGACCGCACTGTCGTAGGCGTAACGCAGTTCACCTGCGACGAAGAGAGTCCATACACTGGACTCGTCACTGAGAAAGTGGTGGAGATGCTCACCAACACCCACCGCTTTGTCGTGGTTGACAGGACGAGCCATGACAAGGTGATGGACGAGCTTGAACTTCAGAAAAGCGAGGCTTTCCTCGACAGCCGCAACCTTGCGGAGCAGGGCGCAGCCGTAGCCGCCGAGCAGTTGGTCACAGGGCATATCGTCAAGATACCTGTGTACCGCATGAGAAACAGCGACGGAAGCACGCGCGGCTACAAGGCGAGCGTGGCGTTTCAGCTAAAGGTGGTTGACGTGGCCACAGGAGTGAGCAACGAGGCACAAAGTTTCGACGGCAAGTGCAGCAAGGAAATGCTCTCGCCCGAAAGCGCAGTGACGGCCGCCATGCAAAGTCTGCAGTCGGCCATCTACGAATACTTCCGCATAAACTTCCCCGTGAGGGGCAAGGTGCTGAAATCGATAGACAAGGGCGCCATTCTCGTCAACGTTGGCAAGGACGCCGGAATAAGAGTGGGCGACACATTCATGGTAGAGTCGGTCGAGATGCTCGACGGCAAGCCTTACCCAACCGAACTCGGCAAGGCCAAAGTAACAAAACTGTCAGGAGAATCATTCGCCGAATGCAGCGTCTCGGGCAAGGTGGCCACAGCAATAGAGAATGGCAAAGCCGCACACAACTTGGTGCGCTGCAGTCTCATCATCAAGAAATAGGAATAGCATGAAAAGAATAATCACATCATTGTTGTGGCTATGCGCCATGTGCGGCGCATGGGCGCAGGGCTTGAACTCGCAAGTGGCTCCGCTGCCTACTGCGAAGCCCAAGATCATGGTAATACCATACACCGTGGAAGGCGAGGACATACGCACCGTGCTGGAGAACGACGTCAACAAGCGGATAGCCCTTACCAAAATAAAGGAGGCGTTCGACCAGCGCGGCTACACCACAGTTGACTTCTTCGCCAAGGTGAAAGCCCTGTCGAAAGCCACCGCACTGGGCAGCACACAACAGCAAGACATGAAAACCATGATTGTGCAGCAGTCGGGGGCCGACGTGTATGTGGAGGCGGAGACAAACCTGCTGGAGTCTCCCACAGGCAACGCCATGAAAGTTATACTTTCGGGCTACGAGACATCCACGGCCAACTCGCTTGCCAACGCCGTTTGCGAGAGTGGCAAGTTCTACACCGACGACTACGGCAAACTGACGGCAAGAGCCGTTGAGACGGGCGTTGACAACTTCCTCAACACCATGCAGGACAAGTTGCTCGACATTGTCGACAACGGACAGTCAATATCCGTCACCATTGGCGTTGACGGGGCTTCTTCGTGCTCAATGGCGCAAGAGGTTGGTGGAGACGGACTTGCCTTGTCAGACGCATTGGAGCTGTGGGTGGAGAAGAATGCCTACAAGGGCAACTACCACATACAGGGAACCACCGACAAGCAGATGCTTTTCGACGACATCCGCATACCACTGAAAGACGAGAACGGACGAACGTACAACATCAACAAGTTTGGACTGAAGCTTCTCACATTCTTCCGAGACCTCGGCATCAAGATAGAGAGGACCACAAGCAACAACATGTTGGTGGTGACAATAAAATAGAACGACCAAAAGGAGAACCATGCTATGAGAAAGACATTGTTGGCATTGGCGGTGTTGTTGGGCGGCCTTGCCACAGCTTCAGCGCAAGGCATTGAAATAGCCTTCGCCATCCCCTCGGGCAGTGGCCAGCTAAGCGACAACACCGCAAAAATGCTAAGGAGCAAGTTGCTGCCGGCAATGACGGAGAACGGAGTGGAAACTGCCGAAGTGAGTACCATTGCCATAAAGCCAGAGATAAGTTTCGTAAACAGGCAAGTGGTGGAAGGTGGCATGAGGAACATCCACACCAGCGACATTCAGTTCAACTTCGTATGCACCAACCTCGTCACAAGCACCACCTTCGCAAGCTGCGTCGTCACGGTGCGCGGCGAGGGCTTCAGTGACGATGCCGTAGTGAAGAACGCTCTGTCGAAGCTCTCGCCGCAAGACCAGCGGCTCGCAGACTTCATGGGCAAGGCAAAGGGAAAGATAACCGACTACTACCAGCGCAATCTCAGTGCCGTAATTTCGCGCGCCAAGACGTTTGCCGACATACAACAGTATGACGAGGGCTTGGCCTTGCTTTTCTCCTGCCCAACTACCATTCCTGACTATGCCAAAGTAAACAATGCCATCACTTCCATATACCGACAATACCAGACGCAGGAGTGCGGCAACATTCTCCAGCAGGCACGCGCCGAATATGCCAACGGCAACTACGGGGCAGCCACCGAGTACTTACAGCAAATCGACATGACAAGTTCTTGCGCAGCAGAAGCCAAGCTGCTTTGCACACAGATTAAGCGGTCGAGGGACGCAGAGGCCAAACAGGCAATCGAACTAATGGAAAGACAGACGCAGCGTGAGGCCGATGTGGAGAAGCAAAGGATAAAGGCTGCGCGCGATATGGCCGTGGCCTACTGCAAAAAGAGGACGGACGTGTATTTCGTTTGGTAATGCTATTCCCGTAAAAATTTCCAAGAAAGCCGGTCTGTAGGGTCGGCTTTCGCAATAAAGCAGTAAGTAGAATCAGCAGTCAGACAGGGAGAAGCGGCGCTCAACCGTGCCGTTGTAGGTGTTTATCGTGACCACAACTGAGTCGGCATCTATCTCTTTGCAGGGAACACTGACGTAGTAGCGTGTGGAATAGTACTCGGGAACGCCGCCTTGGTCGTGGAAGAAGCGCAGGTTGACGGTGCGCTTGCCGTCGGCAGAGGCAGTTTCAGACTCATGTATCATGCCCACTTTGTGGCGCAAGGTGTCGCTTTCGGCCTTGCCGCTTTTAAGGTATAGTCCGATGTTCAGATACTTTCCGTTGGCACTAATCCACATGCTTTCAAACTTAACCGGGTCGGTGCTCATGGTTTCATCTTGTTTCAACGGCTTTGGATGCAACGTTGTCACCTGCGAAAGCGTCACGGCTTTGACCACCGGATTGCTGGCTTCACCATACGACTCGTTGGTTTTCTCATAATAAAGTAAAGCTCTGTACACGCTGTCTGCCACACTTGCCCACGAAGCCCTGTGCGGTTGCGAAAGCGAAAGCACGGTGCCATCGTCGGTTTCCACCCTGTTCACAACGCCCGAATCCGACGTGTGAGCCTCCACAAAGTCGGCTTGCATGAGCGAGTAAGCCCCTTGGCCAGTTTCATAGCTGTCGTTGTGGCAAGCGGAAAGTGCCGCCAATGCCGCAAAGGCAGCCATGACGTTGCGCATGTACAGTTGTTTCATCATGTCTTCGTGGGGCTTTGTTTTATCCCAATGATTCTGCTTTGGCCTTGTTCCGTGCTGGGTTGGCATACATGGTCAGTATGCGTTCGCGCAGGAAATCTTCGTCCTTGCCTGGCAAATCAATCTTGTCGAGCTGTCCGGCAAGGTATTTCTCAAAGACCAACTTGTCCTCTTGGGTGTACTTGTCTGCGTGGTTTGATGTTCCGTCGAGCATATCCCAGGCAATGAAGTTGTTGGCATACAGGCGGTAGTTGCGGTGTATGCCACGGTCAATGTGCGCCGCAACGGCAGCGAACAGTTCGCCCTTGGGTGTGTCGTTGGGCAGAGAGTCGAGGAAATCGTCAATGCACGGAGCGCAATGGTAGTGTATGCGCCCCTTGTAGCCCATGATGCCGGTGCGCATGCTCTCCACATCGTCCTGCTTAGTCTTCTTCCATCCCTCCACGTCACGCTTCAACTGGAACTCGCGAGCCTTAAGCCAGTCGCACGGGTCGTACTCGTAGGATATGGCAAGCGGCACGATGTGCAGCTGCTTGAGCCGCTCCTTCACAGAGCCTTCGCCACCCATGGCCATCATCTTCAGTATGCTTTGCTGCGTGCGGTCGTCGCTATCCTTGGCTCTGCCCTCGCGCTGCGCAATCCAGATGTTGTCGTTCTTGGCCGCAATGACGAAGTGCATATACTCCGACAGCCGCTTGCTCGCCGCCAGCATCTCGCGAATGCCGGCACTGCGCTCCACTATGAACGACTTGTTGATGCGCACCAAGTCCTTAATCCACGGTGCAGCCAACAGGTTGTCGCCAATGGCTATCTCACAGGTGGTCTTGAAACCGGCGTCGACAAGCAGCTTATCGAGCAGCGCCGAGTCGAGCACGATGTCGCGGTGGTTGCTTACGAAGGTGTAGCGGCGACTTGTGTCAACCTCCGAAGTGTCGATGTCGCATCCTTTGGCGGCCTTCTTCAGCAAATTCTCAAGGAAACCATAGCAGAAAGCGAGCTGAAACTCAAGGTTGGTGCGGCACTTGCGCATCTTCTCTGCCAACGCTTCAAAGGGGACGTCGGGGAAGATGTAGCCGACAACTGTGCGGAACTGCGGGTCGGAAAGCAGTCGGTCGTAGACCGCAGGAAGCTCTTCCGGCTCAAAAGGACGTATGGAGTCGAACTCAGATGGAACGTTCATAGTAATCTATATATTATTAATGTCTGTATAAAACATGCCGCTCCGCCATGCTGCATTGTGTTGATGCGGCATGGCGGAGCGGGTGAAATCACTTGAATTGGTTCTCGACTATCTCCGTCAAGACATCCTTCATCTCCAGTCCGGCGGCCTTCACCTGCTGCGGAATGAAGCTCGTGGGGGTCATGCCGGGCGTGGTGTTTATCTCAAGCATGTATATCTTGTCGGTCTCCTTGCCGTCTTTGCCGGGTCCACGGGTGATGATATAGTCTATGCGGATGATGCCGTTGCAGTGCAGAATGTCGTATATCTGGCTCGTTATCTGACGCACGCGCTCGGTGGTTTCGGGGTTCAGACGCGCCGGAGTAATCTCCTTCACCTGTCCGTTGTACTTGGCTTCGTAGTCGAAAAACTCGCGCGAAGTGACCACCTCTGTGGCAGGAAGCACCACCGACTTGTCGCTTGTCTTGTAGCAACCGATGGAGATTTCCGTGCCTTCAAGGTAAGACTCCACCATCACCTCGGGGCTTTCGAGCATAGCCTTGCGTATGGCCGGGGCGAGCTGGTCCTTGTTCTTCACTTTCGACACGCCGAAGCTGCTGCCGTCGGCTGCCGGTTTCACGAAGCAGGGCATGCCTATCCGGCTCTCCACCTCGTCGTCGCTCACCAGCTCCTCATAGCCTTTGCGTATCAGAAGGCTGTCGGCCACGCTCACGCCATAGCCCTTGAGGTATTGGTTGAGCACAAACTTGTTGAACGTGAGAGCCTCCACGAGCACGTCGCTGGTAGAGTAGGGCACATCCACGAGGTCGAAGTAGCCCTGGATAATGCCGTTCTCGCCCGGAGTGCCGTGTATGGTTATGTAGGCGTAGTCGAACGCTACCACCTCGCCATCCTTCACAAACGAGAAGTCGTTGCGGTCTATCTTTGCCGTAGTGCCGTCGCCAAGCTCCACGGTCCAGTCCTGTCGGTGTACATCGACGAGGTAAACGTTGTAACGCTCCTTATCGAAGAATGAGTACAAGCCTTGTGCCGAGAGTAGCGAGACATCGTGCTCCGACGAATAGCCACCGCAGACGATGGCGATATTTCTTTTCAGTTCTTTCATATATATCAGTTTATTTTGTTTCAATGTTACAGTTGTTTACCGCTGCGCCCGCCTTTTGCCGGCAGATATAAGAATGCGTCAGCCGAGGTCGCGCTGCGTGCCGGCCACGAATGTGCGCCAGCGGTCTATCAGTCCCTCAAGGTCGGGAGGCAGAGGCGATGTGAAGTCCATCTGCTCGTGCGTTGTGGGATGTATGAAGCCCAGCGTCTTGGCGTGCAGAGCCTGACGCGGGCACTGCTTCAGTCCGTTGAGCACAAACTGCCGGTAGCTGCCCGTGCGCTCGCCGCGCAATATCTCTGTGCCTCCATAGCGTTCGTCGCCGAAGAGCGGATGGCCTATGTGCTTCATGTGGGCGCGTATCTGATGGGTGCGTCCCGTTTCGAGCACACATTCCACCAGCGTGGTGTAGCCGAAACGCTCAAGCACGCGGTAGTGTGTCACGGCCGACTTGCCCGTGTCGCTTCCCGGCGGAAACACCGCCATGCGCAGGCGATCCTTCGGGTCGCGCCCTATGTTGCCCTCTATGCGCCCTGAGTCCTCCTTGAAGTTGCCCCACACCAGTGCCGTGTAGCTCCGATGGGTGGTCTTGTTGAAAAACTGCGCCCCCAGCTCGGTCTTGGCGTCGGGCGTCTTGGCCACGACAAGCAGTCCGCTGGTGTCCTTGTCAATGCGGTGTACCAGTCCCACCTGCGGGTCGTTGGGATCGTATGTGGGCAGGTTGCGCAGATGCCACGCCACGGCGTTGACCAGCGTGCCGCTGAAGTTGCCGCAACCCGGATGCACCACCAGTCCGGCGGGCTTGTTCACCACCATCAGGTCGTCGTCCTCATACACTATGTCCATCGGTATGTCCTCCGGCTCTATCGTGGTGTCGAAGTGAGGGCGGTTGAGCATCAGAGTCACCACGTCGCCGCCGCGCACCTTGTAGTTGCTCTTCACCGCGCGTCCGTTCACATACACGAATCCCGCATCGGCGGCGTTCTGTATGCGGTTGCGGCTGGAGTGCTGCAACTTCTCGGCAAGGTATTTATCTACCCTCACGGGAGTCATTCCCTTGTCGGCCTCCATGCGGAAGTGCTCGTACAGTTGCTGGTCGCCGCCGCCGTCGAGTTCGCCTTCAAGTTCTATTTCGTCAATGTCTTCTGCCATTGTGCTTATGCAAAGATACTTCCTTTTCCCATATTCCTCAACTGCGTGGTTGAGAAATAACGGTACGGTGCAATGTCTTTTCTTTTGACTGTAAAGAACTTATGCCTCTATCATTCTTTTTATCACCACCTCGGCTGAAATCTCGCGGTTGGCGGCTTCGGGGATGACGAGCGAGTTGGCACTTTCTATCACGTCGTCGGTCACGATGAGTCCGCGCCTTACCGGCAGACAGTGCATGAACTTGCCGTTGTCGGTCACGGCCATGTGCTGCGCGTCAATCGTCCACGACATGTCCTTGCTCAGTATCTTGCCGTAGTCAGCGCGGTTGGTCACGCCCGGGCAACTCCAGTTTTTCGCATACACGAAGTCTGCTCCCTCAAGAGCCTTCATCTGGTCGTATTCCACACGGGCGTCTCCCACAAACTTCGGGTCGAGTTCGTAGCCGTGAGGCTGCGTTATCACCAGATCCACGTCGGCTGCGTTCATCCATTGCGCAAACGAGTTGGGCACAGCCTGCGGCAACGCACGGCAGTGGGGAGCCCACGTGAGCACCACCTTCGGACGAGCCTTGGTCTTGTGCTCCTCAATAGTGATAAGGTCGGCGAAAGCCTGCAAGGGGTGTACGGTGGCCGTTTCCATGGCAAACACCGGGCGGCCGCTATACTTGATGAACTGCTGCATCACCGTTTCGGCATAGTCATACTCGCGGTCGGTCAGTCCGGCGAAGCTGCGCACGCCGATAAGGTCGCAGTAGCTGCCCATCACGGGTATGGCCTCAAGCAAGTGTTCGCTCTTGTCGCCGTCCATAATCACGCCTCGCTCCGTCTCAAGCTTCCACGCTCCTGCGTTCACGTCCAGCACAATCACGTTCATGCCGAGGTTCATTGCCGCCTTTTGGGTGCTGAGCCTCGTGCGCAGACTGTTGTTGAAGAATATCATGAGCAGCGTCTTGTTCTTGCCCAACGCCTGATACTTGAATCTGTCCTGCTTTATTTCCCTTGCCTCGGCGAGAGCTTTGTTCAAGTCGCCGATGTCGCTAACGTTGATGAATGATTTCATTTGGACCTTATTTTGTTTTGTTTGTTGCTTTCTTGTATTCTGCAAATTTACGGGAAATCATTGTAATTTGAGAATAAATAAAGGTAAATTCACTTGCGGCAAAACCTTTTGCTGCAAGTTCACGCAGCCCTCCTTTAGACATAGCCGGAATGGCTCATACGAAAACCGACAGATTTTGTCCTGAAAAAAGATAGCATACATTTTTGCTGAAAATGTATATAATCTTTAGCAAAAATATATATGATTTTTCCAGAAGAGTGCATACTTCTTTTCCAACGTCCGTGCACATTGTTTCTCCTGACGCTTGCCCTTTCATCTTCTTTTTTGTAACTTTGGAGCGGATTAGGCGCAAGCCCTTTCCAAAGACATCGTTGGAAAAAAGCATTCGCTATTATTTCGCGTTCAGCCAAAAGCCTCGGAAACTTGTTGGAAATAACGTAGCAGAAATAATCGTGCGATAAGGCATCCGGCATGGAGTGCCTTAGTCAATCATATATTAGCAATGCATCACGCAATAGGCGTGGTGTATTCTTATCAGATTGACTGGGGTTTCCATTCCGAGGCTGCCTCATAGCTGAACGCAATAAGGAGCATCACGCCCTTTTTGCGTCGTGGCGTGATTGATAGTTGTATGCTTGTCAATAAACTATCAATCTCTTTATGGTAAACAAGAATTTAAGTACAGCCAAGAAAGCAAAGAAAGACGAGTTCTATACTCAACTTGAAGACATAAACAATGAGTTGCGTCACTACAAAGAACACTTCCGTGGTAAGACTGTACTGTGTAACTGCGACGACCCAAGGGTGAGCAACTTCTTCACATACTTTGCCTACAACTTTGAATCGCTTGGACTGAAGAAGCTAATCACCACCTGCTACAAAAGTCAGGATATGAACTTGTTTAGTCAGAACAAGTGCGAAAGTGCGGTATATCTTGAGTATGAAGGCGACAAGAACGGCAATCACATTCCCGATGCCGAGGAGATAGGTGTGAAACCATTGGAAGGTGATGGTGACTTCCGCAGCAAGGAATGTATCAAACTGCTCGATGAGGCAGACATAGTGGTGACAAATCCTCCATTTTCCTTGTTCCGCGAGTATGTCGCGCAATTGATTGAACACGGCAAACAGTTTCTTATAATAGGTAATGTAAATGCAATAACCTACAAAGAGATTTTCCCGCTTATACGGGACAACCGCCTTTGGATGGGCGCAAGCATCCATAGCGGCGACAGAAAGTTCTGGGTTCCCGATGACTATGAACTGAATGCGGCTGGTTGTGGCACCGACGAGACAGGAAGAAAGTACATACGGGTGAAAGGAGTAAGGTGGTTTACCAATCTTGACTATAAGGAACGCCATGAAGACCTTATATTATACAAGTCATATTCCCCGGAAAATTACCCTACGTATGATAACTACGATGCAATAAATGTGGATAAGACATCCGACATTCCTTGTGACTACGACGGCGTGATGGGGGTACCTATTACATTCTTGGATAAATATAATCCTGACCAATTCAATATTCTTGGAATGTGTGCGTCTGCGGGATACAATGCAAACATTGTTGGTATTCCTTTTAAGGGAAGCAGAGATGCCAGACCTTTGATTAATGGGAAAAACACATATGCAAGAATCTTTATAGAAAGAAAACATTAAAACGACAATATGAAGATCGAACAGAAATCAATAACCATTCGTGACCTTGGGGCAGGATATGTTGACGACCCCGACAGTGGGGTGTATGCGTATGGAGGCAAACTGAATGTGCGTCCGCCTTACCAGCGTGAGTTCCGCTACGACACAAAACAGCAACAAGCTGTGATAGAAACAATATTAAAGGGCTTTCCTCTTAATATAATGTATTGGAGCGTGGCCGACGACGGTACGTTTGAGATGATAGACGGGCAACAACGGACGCTATCTATCTGTGAATATTATATTCATAATTTATGGATTGTAGATAAGGTACGAGGTGTTCTCTACATCGATAACCTCACGGTCGAGGAGAGAGAACATTTCCTCAACTATAAGCTGACTGTGTATCTCTGCACAGGAACGGACAAGGAAAAGCTCGATTGGTTTCGTGTCATCAATATCGCCGGAGAGCGTTTGCTCGACCAAGAGCTGCGCAATGCGGTATATTCAGGGCCGTTTGTTAGCGACGCGCGCCGCCATTTCAGCAAGAAGAACTGTCCGGCACAGGCCGTTGGCGGCGACTATATGACAGGCAACCCAGTGGAACAGGCTTACCTCGAAACGGTGTTGAAGTGGGCGGCGCGCCACGACGGCATCACCGACGCATCGCCAATTGATAAGTACATGGCTCTGCACCAGCACGACGTGAACGCCAACAAACTATGGGCATACTTCATGCAAGTAATGACTTGGGTGCAGTCGACGTTCTCGAAATACCGCAAGGAGATGAAGGGACTTGACTGGGGAGCTATGTTCGATGAGTTTGGCGACCGCACATACGACACCGACGAACTTGAGAAGCAGATAAGCCGACTGATGGAAGACGACGAGATAATGAAGAAGTCGGGAATATACCGATATGTCTTGGGCGGCGATGAGCGCAACCTTAGCTTCCGCACGTTCGACAAGAAGCAGAAACGTGAGGCTTATGAGCGGCAGAAAGGAATCTGTGCTCTGTGCGGCAAGCACTTTGAACTGGAGGAAATGGAGGGCGACCACATCACTCCGTGGCGTGAGGGCGGACGCACAACCATAGACAACTGCCAGATGCTCTGCCGTGAGTGCAACAGGCGAAAAGGAGGGAAGTAAGGCTTGGCTTCAGCACTTTGCCTGTTAGACAATGCTCCAGCCGAGCATAAACGCAAAAATCCCTTGGCTCGAATGGCAAGCCAAGGGATTTTTTGCGTTATGTGGTTTGTTCTTCTTGCGGTCTAAAGCTCGCTTTCCTTCAGCCGCTCGGCGTTTTCAGCTACGGTGAGAGCATCGATCATAGCCTGGATGTCACCGCCAAGGAAGCCCTGAAGGTCGTGTGTGGTGTAGCCGATGCGGTGGTCTGTGACGCGTCCCTGCGGGAAGTTGTAGGTGCGAATCTTTGCACTGCGGTCGCCGGTAGACACAAGTGTCTTGCGGCGGTTGGCTATGTCGTCAACATACTTCTGGTGCTCGCGGTCGTAGATGAATGTGCGCAGACGCGACAACGCACGCTCCTTGTTCTTCGGTTGGTCGCGCGTCTCGGTACACTCTATGAGTATCTCCTCGGTTTCGCCCGTATTGGGATTCTTCCATGGATAGCGCAGACGCACGCCCGACTCCACTTTGTTCACGTTCTGACCGCCTGCGCCAGAGCTTCTGAACGTGTCCCACTTGATGTCACCCTCGTTGATGTTCACCTCAAACTTGTCTGCCTCGGGCAACACTGCCACTGTGGCTGCACTGGTGTGCATACGGCCTTGCGTCTCAGTGGCAGGCACGCGCTGCACGCGGTGAACTCCCGACTCATACTTCAGCGTTCCGTAGACACTGTCGCCGCTCACAGCGAAGTCAATCTCCTTGAAACCGCCCACAGCTCCCTCGCTTACGCTCGTGATGGACAGTGACCAGCCCTTGGAGTCGCAGAACTTCTTGTACATATTGAACAAGTCACCGGCAAAGAGTGCGGCCTCATCGCCTCCCGTACCGGCACGTATCTCCATCTGAACGTTCTTGGCGTCTTCCGGATCCTTTGGCACAAGAGCCATCTTTATGTCCTCTTCGATGCCCGGACGCAACTCTTCGTTGGCCGAAAGTTCCTCCCTTGCCATCTCTTTCATCTCGGGGTCGCTCTCGTTGGCCAGTATGTCCTTGGCTTCGGCAATGGAGTTGAGGCACGAAAGGTATCTCTTCCGTGCTTCCATGATGTGCTCCAGGTCTTTGTATTCTCTTGTCAGCTTAACGTAACGCTCCTGGTCGGCAATCACCGACGGGTCGGTTATCAGTGTGGAAACCTCTTCGTAGCGGCTCACAAGGCCGTCAAGTTTCTCAAGTATGCTGTTGTTGTCTGGCATAAGTCAGGTAGTGTGTTGTTGTTGAAGTGTATGATTCTTGTTTTGGAAATGGATGTTTTTTTTCTTCGGAAACAGAAAAATTCGCTTTTGGAAACGGCAAGCCCGTTTCCAAAAGCGAGTGGCATTAATATTCAAACGTGCCGTATTCCGACTTTATGGTGAGGCTCTTCTTGCCCTCCTCTATGTGGCCAATCACCTGCGCGTCGATATTGAACGACTTGCTGATGGCTATTATCTTGTCGGCATCTTCGGGACTTACGTATATTTCCATGCGGTGTCCCATGTTGAACACCTTATACATTTCCTTCCATTCCGTACCGCTTTGCTCCCTTATAGTCTTGAACAGCGGCGGTATGGGGAACATGTTGTCCTTTATGACGCGGCAGTTGTCGCCCACAAAGTGCAGCACCTTAGTTTGTGCGCC
This sequence comes from bacterium, assembly GCA_963630025.1. Classification (GTDB taxonomy): domain Bacteria; phylum Bacteroidota; class Bacteroidia; order Bacteroidales; family Bacteroidaceae; genus Prevotella. The sequence continues at coordinate 13,377 of CAVGKZ010000092.1, forward strand.
GCCTGTGCAGTGTACCATACCATGTATCTTCGGACGCAATTCGTCAAGCACTTTCTTGATTACCGGGGCGTATGTACGAGTAGGAGACAGCACCAGTTGGCCGGCAGTTACCCCTTCGAGACCCTCAATGGGCTGGTCGAGACGGTAGTTGCCGCTGTATACAAGTTCGTCTGGCACAGCATGGTCGTAGCTTTCGGGGTATTTCTCAGCAAGATACTTGGCGAAGACATCGTGGCGGGCACTTGTCAGCCCGTTGCTGCCCATGCCTCCGTTGTAGCAGTCCTCGTATGTGGCTTTGCCAAACGAGGCGAGTCCCACTATCACATCGCCCGGACAGATGTTGGCGTTGTCTATCACGTCGCTCCTTTTCATGCGGCATGTCACCGTAGAGTCTACAATTATCGTGCGCACAAGGTCGCCCACATCGGCCGTCTCGCCGCCAGTGGCATATATTCCGACGCCCATTTCGCGCATGCGGGCGAGCAGCTCGTCGGTACCGTTGATGATGGCCGAGATGACTTCGCCGGGTACTAACATCTTGTTGCGTCCGATGGTGCTCGACACGAGAATATTGTCTACGGCTCCCACGCACAGCAAATCGTCGGTGTTCATGATAAGCGCATCCTGAGCAATGCCCTTCCAAACGCTCAAGTCGCTCGTCTCTTTCCAGTACATATAGGCGAGTGACGACTTTGTTCCTGCGCCGTCAGCGTGCATAATGTTGCAGTATTCGGGATTGCCGCCCAGTATATCGGGTATGATTTTGCAGAATGCCTGTGGGAAAATACCCTTGTCGATATTCTTGATGGCGTTGTGTACGTCCTCTTTTGCAGCACTTACGCCGCGCATCATGTATCTGTTGCCTTTGTCCATAGTGTGGTTTTGTCGTTTGTAATTGGGTGGTTTGCGAAACGCCACCATTCTTTTGTTATGCTTAGTCCACCGTTATTGTTCTTTCCCGTTCCAGAACTCCCAGCTTGCGAAAGCCTGAAGCAGCAGCATTTCAAGCCCGTTTTTCGTGTTGGCTCCATACTGTTTGCCCATCTTCATAAACAGGGTTTCGTCGGGATTGTATATCAAGTCGTACAGGATATTGTGGCTGTCCAACGCCTCATATGGCAGGTCCGGACATTCCTCCGTATGGGGATACATACCGCAAGGCGTGCAGTTGACTATCACGTTGTATTCCTTTACGACCTCCGGCGTTATGTCTTTGTACTGTATGGTGGATGTCTTTTCAAAGCGGCTCACGAACACCGACTCGATGCCCAGTGCCTTCAGACCATACTCCACGGCCTTCGACGCTCCGCCGGTACCGAGGATAAGAGCTTTCTTGTGGTACTTTTCGAGCATAGGTTCAATGCTTTTCGTGAAGCCAATGACATCGGAATTGAAGCCCTTGAGTGTGACTTTTGTGCCGTTGCGCACTATTTTCACCACGTTGACCGCACCGATGGCTCGCGCCTCCGGGCTTACCGTGTCCAGATAGGATATCACTTTCTGCTTGTAGGGAATCGTGACGTTGAGTCCGCGCAGTTCGGTGTTTGAGTCTATCACCTCAGGCAGGAGGTCGATAGTGGGTATTTCGAAGTTCTCATAATGGGCATCTATGCCCTCGTCGGCAAACTTCTGATTGAAGTATCTCATAGAGAAAGAGTGTCCGAGCGGATAACCTATCAAACCGTACTTGTCCATATAGCGTTAAAGTTTATTTTGTTGCGAAATACATTGTACACACTCCGAAGGTCAGTCTCTTGAATTTTGCGTCGCGAAATCCTGCGTTTTGCAGTATTGTCATCATGCGTTCGCCTTGCGGAAACGCTTCGATGGTGGCCGTCAGGTATGAGTAGGCCGACGTGTCCTTTGATATCAGTCTGCCGTAAAATGGCAAAACCGTGTGCGAATACACCTTAAAGCCCTGTTTGAATGGGAATCTTACAGGCGTGGTGAGTTCTATTATGCACAAGTGACCGCCCGGTTTCAGCACACGGCACATCTCTTTCAGTCCCTTATCAAGGTCGGGAAAGTTGCGTATGCCGAACGCCGCAGTGACGGCATCAAATGAGTTGTCGCTGAACGACAGTGCCATGCAGTCCTCTTTCCTGAACGAAATGACACTGTCAAGTCCTTTCTCCTTGGCCTTAATCTGCCCCACTGCCATCATCTCCTCACTGATGTCGGCACCGACAACACTCTTAGGCTTCAGTGCTTGTGCGGCAAGTATGGCAAGGTCTCCCGTTCCCGTGGCCACGTCGAGCACCGTCTGCGGTGCGAAAGGCGCGAGCTGCCTTATGGCTTTGCGCCTCCACAGCTTGTCGATGTTCCACGACATCCGGTGGTTGAGCTTGTCGTAAGAGTGGGCTATGTGGTCGAACATCCGTTCCACCTGTTCCCCTTTGCTCTCACTGTTGTTGTACGGATTGATTTTTTCTTGCCTATACATTGTTTATATGTTGGCCTGTGGAAGTAGGTGTTCCGACCAGTAACGGCCGGTGTCTCTGTTTGCGGCAAAGGCGCACCTGAACTTTTTTTTCTGCCCCGATGCGCCCTTTATGTGTTTAGCGAGTCTTCAGGTAAGCCGCTACATTCTTCTCTATACGAGCGGCGATGTCGCCTTCTTCGGCAGCCTTGTCGAACTTCTCGCCGGTGATGTGCTCGTAGAGTTCGATGTATCTGTCGCTGACGCTCTCGGCATATTCGTCGGTTATTTCCGGCATGACCTGTCCCGGTTCGTTCATGAAGTTGTGTTCAATGAGCCATTGACGCACGAACTCCTTTGACAGCTGTTTCTGCGGAGCACCCTTGGCAAACTTCTCCTCATAGCCGTCTGCGTAGAAATAGCGGCTTGAATCGGGTGTGTGAATCTCGTCGATGAGGTACACCTTGCCGTCACGCTTGCCAAATTCATATTTTGTGTCGACGAGTATCAGACCGTGCTTTGCGGCAATCTCCTGTCCACGCTTGAAGAGTTTGCGCGTGTAGTCCTCCATCACAGCATAGTCTTCAGCACTCACGATGCCCTGCTTTATGATTTCCTCCTTGGAAATGTTCAGGTCGTGACCCTCGTCGGCCTTGGTTGTCGGGGTTATTATCGGCTCGGGGAAACGCTGGTTTTCCTTCATTCCCTCGGGAAGCTGCACTCCGCAGATGCTGCGGCAGCCCTTTTCATATTCGCGCCAGGCCGAACCTGTGAGTATGCCGCGTATGATCATCTCCACGCGGAAGCCTTCGCACTTCAGTCCGACGGTCACCATGGGGTCGGGAGTGGCCAGCTTCCAGTTGGGGCAGAGGTCGCTTGTGGCATCGAGGAACTTGGCCGCTATCTGATTGAGCACCTGTCCCTTGAACGGGATGCCCTTGGGCAGGATTACGTCAAAGGCGGAAATCCTGTCTGTGGCGACCATAACCATGAGGTCGTCGTTGATGTTGTAAACGTCGCGCACCTTTCCGTGGTACACACTCTTTTGACCTTCAAAATGGAAGTCGGTCTTTGTCAAAGCTTTCATTGTCGTTATGTCGTTTTTTAGTCGTTTTCTTGTTGTATGGTTCAGCCGTTTTCTTGTCGTAAGTTTCGTATGCGTTCACAATCCTTGTCACGAGTTTGTGGCGCACGATATCCTTCGATTTCAGGTTTACGATGCCTATTCCCTCCACGCCGTCCAGAATGTCGAGAGCCTCAATCAGTCCACTCTTCTGCTCGCGTGGCAGGTCTATCTGTGTGCGGTCGCCGGTTATTATCATCTTGGAGTTCCATCCCATTCGCGTGAGAAACATCCTGAGCTGCGCCGAAGTGGCGTTTTGCGCCTCGTCGAGTATCACCACGGCATCGCTGAGCGTGCGTCCGCGCATGAACGCCAGAGGAGCTATCTGTATGACGTGCTTCTCCATCATCTCCTGCAGCTTCACTGCCGGTATCATGTCTTCGAGAGCGTCATACAAGGGCTGCAAGTACGGGTCTATCTTCTCCTTCATGTCGCCTGGCAGAAAGCCGAGCTTCTCTCCAGCCTCAACGGCCGGACGACTGAGAATGATTTTTTTTACGGCCTTTTCCTTCAGGGCTTTTACCGCCAGGGCTATGCCCAGATAGGTCTTCCCCGTACCGGCCGGACCCACGGCAAACACCATGTCGTTGCGGTTGTAGGCATCCACCATCCGCTGCTGGTTCTCGCTCCGCGCCTTGATGGGCTTCCCTGAGATGTTGTATACCAGCACGTCGTCGGGCACGGCAACGTTTCGTCGTCCTCCCTTCACTATGTCGAGGATGTCTTCTGCGGTGAGAGAGTTGAATTTCAGCACGTGCTTGCGCATCGTCTCGATGTTTTCCTCAAACGAACTCATCTGTTCTTCGTCGCCCAACACCCTAATCACATTGTCCCTTGCCACAATCCGCAGTTTGGGAAACAGTGCCCTGACCATCTGCAAGTGGGCGTTGTCGACCCCATAGAATATCACCGGGTCGATGTCTTCAAGTACGATATGCTTCTCTATCAATTTTCTCGCGCCATTTGTTGCAGTGCAAAATTACAGATTATTTTCTAATATGGCATTGTTTTCCACCTCTTTTTATAACGGCGCATAGCCCGGACTTCATGGAAAAACCGTAACTTTGCATTACTCGACCCGGGCGACGCCGACAAATGCGCAAGGCTTTTGTACTGCCGTTGTCCGCAGTTCAGACAAGCAAAAGACGAAAAGCGTAATGATAACAAAGAAAAGATACTTGCAAGGCTTCTTCGCGACGGTTGTTGTGCTGGCTCTTGTGAGGTGCATATTCCCCGGTGTGGCAGGACAAACCGGACAGGACAAGGCCAAGGACCAGCAGACTTGCGAGCAGGACTCTGCCGCATCCACATCCGACACCACCACCTTGCGCACCGCAAACCGATTCTACGCTGCCGACGGAACGCTGCGCAAGAACCGTATATACAGCGTTCCTACGTTCAAAAACACATTTCCCGACAACAACGACGTGCAACTTGTGGCGGCCAAACGCCACGGCGTGTCACCCGTAAAAGACCGTGTTGAGGCTGAGCACCGCAAGAAAGAACTCGTGTATGTGGGCAGCAACCCCTATTTCCACGTGGACAAACTCAACAACAGCATCCCTTATCTCGTGCCGCGTGCTGCCGTGTTGTTGCAGGACATAGGCCGCACGTTTTTCGACAGTCTGCAAATGAAGGGCATACCGCTTCACAAGATAATAGTGACGAGCGTTCTTCGCACCAAGGACGATGTGCAGCGGCTGCGCAGCCGCAACGGCAACGCCACCGAAAACAGTTGTCATCTCTACGGAACCACATTCGACATCTGCTACAACCGCTATAAGACAGTGGAAGACCCCGACGGGCCGGAGCGCAGAAAAGTGCGCAACGACTCCCTCAAATGGGTGCTTAGCGAGGTGCTGCGCGACTTCCGCGAACAGAAGCGTTGCTGCATAAAATACGAAGTGAAGCAGGGTTGCTTCCACATGACCGTGGATTAGTCCCCTGCTTCACTCCAAGAGTCAGCCGCCGCTCGGCGGCTTTTTTTAGTTCTTCCGTTAAATGAATAGATTGTATATATGTAGTAGAACAAAGCGCAATGGGAGACACGAGACCTCGCCGTTGCCGTTTACTATAAAAAGGCTAGCAAGACAATCTTGTTACCTCCAGCACAGTTGGAAGGCTTAGTAGGTGCTGCGTCCACGCTGCACCCCTCAAATCAAAAAGTCAAACAGTCTGTTTCGGGCGCAGCTTTCTATGGTAAAATCCAAACTTTTTAGCTGCTATTTTAAGCACAACGAATAAATCTTAAAGTCAGGGTTGAAAATAAGGCGGTTCTTAACCATGGCGGTGACTATGCGGATGAGTTTGTTCTTTACATTGTTCAGTGCCACTTGCGTCTTCTTTCCCCTGGCCAGAAGCCTCTCATAGTATTCTCTTATGACGGGGTTGAAACTGACTGCAACCAGTGCTGCCTGTGTGAGCATCGCCTTGAGATGGCAGTTCGCCATGTGATGCACATGCGGGTCGGAATGCACGCTTGTTCCAGAATCCCTGCCGAATGGGGCTATCCCGTAGAAGCACGCTATCTTCCTCGGATTGTAGTCGAACTTGCGGAAGTTGTTTGTGTATACCATCAGGCACACTGCGTTTTGGGTGCCTATGCCGGGCACGGAGGTGACAATCTTATACGTCTCCGACATTTCTTCGTCCGAGTTCACAAGCTCGGTTATCATCTTGTCAATCTTCGCGATCTCTTTGTTGAGTTCGGTTATCATATGCTTCAAAGAACTGACAATTTCCTTCTTTCCCGGCAACTTCTCCAGCGTATGCTCCTTTTCGGACAAACGCACCATATAACCGCTCCTTGTTCTTACATGAAACTGTCTTTGCTGGTACAGTTCACGCAGCCCGGCCAGCGACTCACTGAGCGGCTCGTATATCACCGCCCTATCGTGGTTTCTCATTGCGTATTCGGCAATCATAGAGGCGTCTGCACGGTCGGTCTTCAGGCGTCGGAGACCGGAAGCGTCCTTGATGCACTTGGCATTCTCAAGCCATAAGTCATATCCCTTGCCGCAGAGGAAGTTTGCCAGCTGTCTGCTGTAGTCGCCGGTGTTCTCGCCGCAGAACAGCCACTGCGACTGGTCGTACACGCCTGCATTCTGCTTCACCCACTTGACAAACTGTCTGAAGCCAAGCTTGGAGTTTTTGAACTCGCCGAATACCCGTGGAGCAGTTTCCGACAGTCCCTCGGCTGAAAGTACAACCACGTCAATCTTTTCTTTTGAGAAATCAATTCCGATAAATAAATTCTTCATACCTTTGTTTTTAAATTTGGCAGGATTGGTCAATAGTTGTATGGACTCACACTCTAAAGAGGCTTCAAGCCAGTAGCTTTCTATCTAGTCTCTGCAACTATGTCGATGAGGTCCGAAGCTGCGCTTAGCCTTCTAGGCTGCGGAGACGCATGGTTTACCTCTTCGACAGACCATCCTACCTTTATACAACAAAGGTAAGGAATAGTCTTTGGTTATTGCTACTTTTTCTCTTGCTGTTTGTGTCATCATGTAATTGCTTAGCAATCCTACGACAAAATTAGAGCGGGGACGCACGTCCCTACTAAGCCAAATTAGCAAACAAGGAAGATGTAGTAGGCGCTGCGTCATCGCTGCGCCCGCCAAAGCCAAGGGGACGGCGGGGACGCACGTCCCTACTAAGCCGAATTAGCAAGCGTGTCTCCTCTGCGTTTCGCTCCTGTTGCGAAAAGCCATTGTCCACGCATTTAACAAAAGAACAAAAAAGGTAGCTATGAAAGAAAGAACTATAACATCAACGATAAAAGTTTGCCAGCCAAACGAGCTGGAAACTGACGACCAGAGACTGATTGAGCTGGCAAAGGAAGCCACGAAACGGTCGTATTCAAAGTATTCAAAGTTTTCCGTTGGAGCGGCAGTAATGCTGGAAAACGGCGAAACAGTGGTGGGATGCAATCAGGAGAACGCCGCTTTCAGTGTGACGATATGCGCCGAACGCACCGCCTTGTTCGCAGCAGGAGCGCAATATCCTGACAGCGCGGTCGCAGTCATCGCCATCGCTGCCCGGTCGGGCGACGGGTCTTTCACTCCCGAACCGGTCACTCCGTGCGGCACTTGTCGCCAGGCTCTCATTGAAACAGAACAAAGATTTGGGCGAAGTATACATATAATAATGTATGGAGCCAAACGCACTTTCGTCGTTGACGGCACAAAAACGCTGATGCCACTGTCGTTCAACGACGACTCGATGTAACTGCGGGACGGCTTAGTAGGCGCTGCGTCTCGCCCGAGAATGTTTGTTGAGCCTTTGCTTTGAGAGGTGAGCGAGAACGTAGATCCTACTACATCTTCCTCATTTACTAAGTTGGCTTAGTAGGCGCTGAGTCCCCGCTGCGCCCGAGAATGTTTATTGAACTTTTGCTTTGAGGAGCGAGGACGCAGCACCTACTATGCCGTTTCGTTGCCTTTTTATCTCTTACCTTCCTTCACCTTATCCACGTATGCGTCGATGACAGCTACGGCGGTAATGTTCACGATGTCGCGCACTGAACTCTCGAAGTCGGTGAAATGGATAGGTTTGTTGAGTCCCATCTGAATCGGGCCGATTATCTCCGTGTCGGGCGACAGTGCCTGCAACATCTTGTATGTAGCGTTTGCACTGCTGAGGTTGGGGAACACCATCGTGTTGACATCAAGTCCCTTGAGACGCGAGAACGGATACTTCTTGTCGCGCAGCTCCTTGTTGAGAGCGAAGTTCACCTGCATCTCACCGTCTATGGCGAGGTCGGGATATTTGCTCTGCATTTCTGCCACAGCCTCGTGTACCTGCAGAGGGCTGCCCTCGTCGTCGGTGCCGAAGTTGGAATAGCTTATCATGGCGATGTTGGGAGTTTCGTTGAAGAAACGCACTGTTGTCGCGCTCAAGCGGGCTATATCCACGAGCACCTCCTTGTCAGGACGGCGGTTGATGAGCGTGTCGGCAATGTAGAATGTGCCCTTTTTGGAGTTCAGAATGTGCATTGTGCCGAAGTGCTTGTACTCCGGACGGATGCCTACCACCTCCTTGGCCACCTTGATGGTGTTGGAATACTTGGTGTAAAGACCCGTTATGAACGCGTCGGCCTCACCCGTTTCAACCATCATCATGCCGAAATAGTTGCGCTCAAACATCTTGTCGTTGGCCTCCTCCACGGTGTAGCCTTCGCGCTGACGCTTCTCGGCAAGTATCTTGGCATATCTTTCGCGTCGCTCGGCCTGGTTGTCGTGGCGCAGATTGACTATCTCGATGCCGTCGAGACTCAGTTTCAGTTCGTTGGCGAGCTTCATTATGCGCTCGTCGTTGCCCAGAAGAATCGGCTGGCAGATGCGTTCAGCCTTGGCCTGCACCGCAGCTTTGAGCATGTTGGGATGTATTCCCTCGGCAAACACCACACGCTGCGGATGCGCCCTTGCCGTGTCGATGAGCTTCTGGGTGAGCTTCGTTTCCTGTCCGAGCAGCTCGCGCAGGTGCTTCTTGTAGCCCTCCCAGTCGGTGATGGACTTTCTGGCCACTCCGCTGTCCATCGCTGCCTTTGCCACTGCGGCCGACACCTCGGTGATGAGTCGCGGATCGACGGGTTTCGGGATGAAGTAGGAAGGACCGAAGGTGAGGTTGTTCACGTGATAGACATCGTTCACCACATCAGGCACAGGCTGCTTGGCCAAGTCGGCGATGGCGTTTACGGCAGCCATCTTCATCTCCTCGTTGATGGCAGAGGCGTTCACGTCGAGCGCACCACGGAAGATGTAGGGGAAACCAATCACGTTGTTTATCTGGTTGGGATAGTCGGAGCGTCCTGTAGACATGAGTACGTCGGGACGACTGGCCATAGCGTCCTCGTAACTGATTTCAGGCACGGGGTTGGCCAGGGCAAACACGATGGGCTGGTCGGCCATTGAACGAATCATATCCTGCGACAGCACATTGCCCTTGGACAGTCCGACAAACACGTCGGCACCCTTGACGGCCTCTTCGAGCGTGTGAACGTCGCGGCGATCGGTAGCAAAAAGCTTCTTCTGCTCCGTCAGGTTAGGCCTGTCGGAGGTGATAACGCCCTTGGAGTCGAGCATCACGATGTTCTCCTTGCGTGCTCCGAGAGCCACATACAGCTTGGTGCACGATATGGCAGCGGCTCCTGCACCGTTGACAACAATCTTCACCTTGCTTATATCCTTGCCGTTCACCTCAAGCGCATTCTTCAGTCCGGCAGCCGAAATGATGGCCGTGCCGTGCTGGTCGTCGTGCATCACTGGTATGTCGAGGTTCTTCTTCAGTCTCTCCTCTATGTAGAAGCACTCCGGAGCCTTGATGTCCTCCAGGTTGATGCCACCGAATGTCGGGGCAATCTTCTCTACCGCTTCGCAGAACTTTTCGGGATCTTTCTCGTCGACCTCAATGTCAAACACGTCTATGCCACCGTAAATCTTGAAGAGCAGACCCTTGCCTTCCATAACCGGCTTGCCGCTCATAGCACCGATGTCGCCCAGACCGAGCACTGCAGTGCCGTTGCTTATCACGGCCACAAGATTGCCCTTGTCGGTGTATTTGTAGGCTGCGTCTGGTTCCTGCTGTATTTCAAGACAAGGATAAGCCACACCGGGCGAATAGGCCAAACTGAGGTCGGTTTGGGTACGGTAGGGCTTGGTTGGTTTCACTTCGATTTTTCCGGGACGGCCGTTCTCGTGATATTCGAGTGCCGCTTCCTTAGAGATTTTCACCATAAAGCTTTTTTATTATATAGGTTATTTTTATCCACGTTGTACTTACTATGTGACAACTTGAGCCACAAAATTAATAAAAACTCAAGGCAATCAGCAAGTTTTTGGCTTTTATTCATAACTTTGCACATAGTTTTTCAGCCGTTAGACGGTGAAAATGAGCCATCTCTGCAAACCGTTCGCATAAATATAAAGTTTATTGCGGTGATAATTTACAGAACCGCCCTTAACCAAAACGACCAACTGTTCCACTATGCAAGAAAGCAAAGTAATGTCAGAATACCGCATAGCCTTGAAGAAAAAAATCCTGCAAGCAGCCATGGAAGAGTTCAGGGCAAAGGGCATAAAGGCGGTAAAGATGGACGACATTGCCGCCAAGCTCTCCATCTCGAAGCGCACTCTCTACGAACTGTACGCCAACAAGGAGGACCTGCTTCTGGAAAGTACAAAGAAGTCATTCGCCGAGAGGAAACAGGAATGTCTGCAACAGGCGGCTGAGAACATGAGCACCATGGACGTGCTGATACAGGAGGTGCGCACAAAGATGGAAGAGTTCAGGACAACCAATCCGCTTTTCTACTCCGACATAGAGCACTATCCACGGCTGGTGGAATTTCTCCGCCAAGAGAAAAACGCCAACCACACGCAACTGGTGGACTTCTTGAAGCACGGCGAGGAGGAGGGCTATTTCTGCAAAGGACTCGACTATGACTTCATAGCCGACCTGATGGACGAGCAGAGTTCTCTCATCATGTCGCGCAAACTGTACAAGAACCGTCCGATGCAGGAGGTGATGTTCAACGCGCTGCACATAACCATACGCGGACTGTGTACGGCCAAAGGTATGGAAATGATCGACGAGTTTATGGCAAAGCACCGGAAGCGTGAATTGTAAAGGGAAATAGGTGAAGGATGTGTTTGCGTAAAGTAAATTAGTTCACCAAACAAAGAGTGTAAACAATATTAGTTAATCGACCTCAAATGTGACAACGCTTTTTAGGGATAGTCACGCTTCGTTTTTTGTCAAGAATTAGAGAATTACAGAATTCCCGCAAGCGTACATCGCGTCAGAGTTTCAGTCTCTTTTCTTTCATTAAGCATGCTTTTAGGTAAATAATGCGTAACTTTGCAACCAAATGTTCAAAACAAAGCACAAAAAGTTATTTTTACAGAGCATAACCTTGATGTTTGCCATCACACTGACAGTGCTGTCGTGCGGCGGCAAGCAACAGCACGACCAAGTCTCCAATATCGACACCATACCTGAACTGGTGCTGCAGATAAAGAAGTGCTCAAAACTCTACACCACAGAGTGCAAAATACACAAGATTGTCACACACGACGACCAAGTAGCCGTGAAGGGCAAGATATTCAACCACGACTACAACATCAATCTGCCGCTCGGCCAGCGCAAGGTGGCCATACCCATTGACGCTACGGTGAAAGCTTACGTGGACTTCTCCTCTTTCTCGCGCGACAACGTGGCCAAACGTGGCGACAAGATTGAAGTGACGCTGCCCGACCCTCGCATAGTGGTGACAGCCACAACCATCGACCACGACATGGTGAAGCAGTATGTGCCGGCACTGAGAAAAAACTTCAGTTCGGAGGAACTATACAACTACGCCAGTCAAGGGCGCGAGGCCATAGTGAAAGACATTCCGAAACTGGGACTCATAGCCCACGCACAGGCCGACGCGGCCAACATCATCATACCCATCATAGCCCAGATGGGATACAAGGAAGAGAACATCACCGTCACTTTCAAAAAGGATTTTACGCCTAAAGAGATTGTTTCGATGATTGAAAATACTGACGTTGAAAATGGCAAAAAACGATAACTCCACACAGAAGCAGCGCGGATGGATATCACGACTGCTGAGCACGCGGCTGACATTGGCGGGCATTGTGCTGGTCGCCGCGATTGCAGCGGTGTGGATGTTGGTTTACGCCACACGCAACGACAGTCTGTCCATTACCAAGAGCGACAGGATAAACATCACGCCCATGCAGATTCGCTCGATAGAACGGATTGGCGAATGGGAGTTTCTCTCCATCGCCGACGAGGAACTCATAGACACCGTGCGGCGCGGCATATTCTCCGACGACCAGTTGGCAAACATCTACTACGGCATATTGCGCATAGGCATAGACCTCGGCAAGGCTCCGCAGGGATGGCTACAGGCTCGGGGCGACAGCGTGGTGGCGGTGCTGCCACCAGTGCAACTGCTCGACGAGAACTTTATCGACGAGACGCGCACCAAGCCGTTTTTGCAGGAGGGCAACTGGACTCAATCTGACCACGCCGCACTATACAACAAGGCGCGACGCACCATGAAGTCGCGATGTCTGACACCGTCGGTATGGCGCAGTGCCGAAAACAACGCCGCGACGCAGATGACCAATCTGTTGCGCGCCATGGGATTCAACAACATAAGAGTGGTAACGTCGCACGAGGAGGCGAAGAAATGACATGACAATGGATGCACTGAACACGTTTTTCCAAAACTTGAGCAGTTTGTTGTGGGGCTGGCCCATGATAATCCTTCTGCTCGGCACACACCTGTTCCTGACCATACGCCTGCGCTTTCCGCAACGCAAGATTTTTACGGCCATACGCCTCTCGGTGGAGCGCGACAAGAACAGTAGCGGCGACGTGTCGCAGTTTGGAGCCTTAGCCACAGCCCTCGCCGCCACCATAGGAACAGGAAACATCATCGGAGTGGCCACGGCGGTTGCCTTGGGTGGCCCCGGAGCGGTGCTGTGGTGCTGGCTCACGGGCGTTTTCGGCATTGCCACGAAATACGGAGAGGCTCTCCTGGCCATCAAATACCGTGTGAAGACCAAAAACGGTAAGATGCTTGGAGGTCCGATGTATGCCCTTGAGCGCGGACTGGGATGGAAAACGATGGCCATACTCTTCGCCCTGTTCACCACCCTCGCCTCGTTTGGCATAGGCAGCACAGTGCAGGCCAACGCCATAACCACCCTGGCGAGCAGCACATACGGTGTATCGCCATATGCCGTGGGCGTGGTGCTGGCCATCCTTACCGCAGCCGTGGTGCTTGGAGGAGTGAAGAGCATATCCAATGTGTGCGGTGCTCTCGTTCCGTTCATGGCCATGTTCTATGTGGTGGGGTGCATCTACATTCTGTGCGTCAACTATGAGTATCTCTGGCAAGCCGTTGTAACCATCTGCACTTCGGCATTCTCGACGAAGGCTGCAGGAGGCGGTTTCGTTGGTTCTACAGTCATCATGGCCGCACGCTTCGGTATAGCAAGAGGTTTGTTCTCCAACGAATCGGGACTCGGTTCGGCTCCGATAGTCGCCGCTGCGGCAAAGACCAAGAACCCTGTGCGCCAAGCCCTCGTATCGTCGACCGGCACATTTTGGGACACCGTGGTGGTGTGCGCCCTCACAGGACTGGTCATCGTGAGCAGCATCATTGCCTATCCCGACATTTCATCCAACAACGGTGCGGAACTTACCAAGGTGGCTTTCAGCAAAATACCGTTTGTCGGTGCGCCTATGCTCAGTATAAGCTTGTTCACCTTCGCTTTCAGTACCATACTCGGGTGGTGCTATTACGGTGAGCGCACGATGGAATATCTCACGAGCAAGCGCTGGACCTACGCATACCGGATAGTTTACATCGTCTCGGTATTTGTAGGCAGTGTGGCCAACCTCACCATTGTGTGGAACGCCGCCGACTGCATGAACGCCCTGATGGCCATACCCAACCTGCTGTCTCTGCTGTTCCTCAACGGTGTGATTGTACACGAAACGAGAAAGTATCTGTGGCGCGACAGGCTCGACAGGGAGATGTAACCGCTTATGAGCCTCGAAATATGACAAAGCTAATTTATAGAACCTGTCTATGTCTATATTTTCAATATTGCCGCAAAAATCGTTCAATATGTTCAAAAATCCGTGTCTTTTCTTTTGATTTGCAAGAAGATTACGGCAAACATATTCAAAAAGTCAAAAGGAACTTTGCACAATTTGGAAAAAGTTTTAATTTTGCACGCAGTAAACGAGAGTTGTTTTGCATATTTCCGTACACTCGAAAAACAGAATAGCAATCAGGTAAGGCCAATTTGTGTGGCGACCATCAAACCAAGGAAACAAATAATCAGTAACATTAATAAGAAAGGATTCAGCATGAAGAAAATCTTTACTCTCATGTTCTTCGTCATGGCCACCATCACCGCCATGGCCGGAACCTCATTCACAGTGACCAACCCGATGACCATCATCGACAACACCCAGTCGTCGATGATTGTGGCCAACCAGACCGTTGAGGTCATCCAGAACGACGACGAGACATGGAGCCTGAAGTTCGAGAGCCTTGCATCGGACAACTACACCATCGGCGACATCACCTTCGACGGAGTGACCGTTACCGACAAGGGCTACTACGTGTACTCACTGCAATGCAACGACGCCACTGGCAAAGTGACCGACACCACAAGCCCCTATGTGGGCAAGACCCTCATCCTGCAGATGGCCGGCGAACTGTCGCCCAAGGGCTATGGCTCACAGGCGTTCACCTTCGAGATATTCTGCGACGAGGACGAAGACATATATTTCCAAGGATCGTTCTCACCCGACGAAGGTATGGTTGACGGCATCGTCGTTCCAGTTTATTATGTTGGCAAGTCGGACAAGGGAGCTTGCCAGGGCGAGAGCTACCTCGGCGTGATCAACGCGGAAGACGGTTCGGTGTCGTTCCAGATTGACGGACTCACCAACGTCAACAACGGCGAGGAATACAGCACACTCACCATAGATGGCTTGGAGATGGGCTTTGGCGACGAGGAGGGCGTTTACGTGCTCCAGGCCGAGAACACCACGGCCATCACCGAGGAAGGCACTACCGTGACAGTGAAGAAGCTCGAACTCGAACTCGTTTCGAATGCCTTGCCCGCAGTGGGCGACGATGACGACATGGGCTTCGGTGGCGACGATGACATGGGTGTTGGCGGCGACGACGACATGGGTGTTGGCGGCGACGACGAGTGGAGCATCATCGGCACGCTCGTGATTGCCGACCCGACAACAGGCGACGAGTTCACCTACGAACTGTCCAACGACCCGCAAATCCTCACTGCCATCAAGGCCGCAAAGGCTGGTGCCAACGGCGCAGCCGAGTACTTCTCTGTGAACGGCGCCAAGTTGCAGGGCGCGCAGAAGGGTCTCAACATCGTGCGCAAGGACGGCAAGACCATCAAGTGCGTGGTTAAGTAAGTCGCAAGAATGATTATTAAATAACAACAAGACAGGCTCTGCCAGCTTCATTCGTTTTGATGCTGGTAGAGCTTGTCGCATTAAAAAACGGTTCTTCCGATAAATGCGTGTATGGGCTGAGGGCGCAGCGAGGACGCAGCGCCTACTGATTAGCCTTGTTGGCTTCACGTGGGGGCATGATACGGCGAGGCGCCGTACCTCCTATGCGCTTCATCCCTGCCTATGCACTTAAAGGAAGACATAAAAAACAACATTAACTTATATGCGAAATGGAATTCTAAGCTTGGCGTTCGCCACGCTGTCGCTCCTCACCGTGGGAGGCCAGACGGCGAATGCCCAGCGGTCGCAGACTGCGAAGAAGGCGACATTCGTTGAAGGCAAGATTCGCGTGAAGCTCCAGTCGGACATAGCCTCGAAGGTGACGAGCGTGGTGCTGCCCTCGGGCGTGGCCAAGACGAAGGGCGCAGCCTACGTGAAGACTGGCTTCACGCCCTTCGACCGCGTTAGCCAGCAGGTGACAGCCGTGAAGATGACGCGCGTGTTCCCCTATGCCGGCAAGGACGAGGCCCGCCACAAGAAGGAGGGTCTCGACCGGTGGTACGACATATCCTACGAAGCCAAGGACATGTCGCTGCAGCAAGTGAAAAACCTCTACAAGGCAGTGCCCGGAGTGGAGCACGCCCAGCGCGTGGTGGCCTATCAGGTTGACGGCAACCCCACATACCGTGTGGCCACGCAGGAGGAGCTGGCGCGCGCAGCCGCCAGGGCGTCGGTGACGCTGCCCTTCAACGACCCGCTGCTCTCCAGCCAGTGGCACTTCTACAACGACGGCTCGCTCGCCGGTTCGCTTGCCGGAGCCGACATCAACGTGTTTCCGGCATGGAGCAACGGCTACACTGGCTCGAAGGACGTGGTGGTGGCCATCATCGACGGTGGCTTCCAGATTGACCACCCCGACCTGAAGGACAATCTGTGGATAAACGAGGCGGAGCTTAACGGCAAGGCCGGAGTCGACGACGACGGCGACGGATATGTTGACGACATCTACGGCTACAACTTCGTGGTCAACTCGGCCAACATAACATCCCACCAGCACGGCACCCACGTGGCCGGCATCGTGGGAGCCACCAACAACAACGGCATCGGAGTGTCGGGCGTGGCAGGTGGCAGCGACGGCACCGGCGGTGTCAAGATGATGGTGTGCCAGGTGTTCGACTCCAACGCCAGCGAGTCGGTCGACGCCAACTATGCCGGTGCGCTCGTCTATGCCGCCGACCGTGGCGCAAGCATAGCGCAGTGCTCGTGGGGTTCGGCCGAGGCCGACAACGAGGATGTGGCCATATCGGAGGCCGTGCGCTACTTCACCAAGTATGGCGGCGGCGAAAAGATGAACGGCGGACTGTGCATCTTCGCCACGGGAAACACATCGAGCGAGGGCCGCTTCTATCCTGGCTGCCTCGACGAGGTGGTGGCCGTTGCGGCCTCCACGCCCATGGGAACGGCCGCCACATACTCATCATGCGGCACTTGGGTCGACGTGACCGCCCCCGGCGGCTACTCGGAGGCCGGTGAGAAATACGAGATACTGAGCACCCTGCCCAACAGTTCTTACGGATACCTTGAGGGCACGTCGATGGCCTGCCCCCATGTGTCGGGTGTGGCCGCGCTCATCCTCTCGAAATATGGCAACAAGAACTTCTCCAACGAGACACTGCGCACGCTGCTCACCTCGTCGGTAAACCGACTGTACTACACCGACGAGGAGTACGTCGGCAAGTTCGGCTCGGGCGTAATCGACGCCTACAAGGCCCTGCAGGGCAGCGAGACGAGCGTGCCAAGCGCGGTGACAGACCTCACGGTGATAGCCTCGCACAACTACGTGACGCTGCAGTGGACCATACCCGAGTCCGACGAGAAGTCGGTTGACCACCATGTGGTGTACTACAGCAAGAGTCCCATAACCGCCGACACCGACCTCTCGACGCTCGACCGCAAGTCGATAGACACCAAATACTATAACTGCGGCGACCGCATGGAGGACGAACTCGACGGATTGGAGGCCATGACCACCTACTACTTCACCATCGTCGCCTACAACCGATGGGGCAAGTCGTCGGCCATGTCGCCCGTGGTTGAGGCCACAACCAACGAAGGCCCCACCGCCAAGCTCAACACCGACGCGCTCAGCATGGCCATCGACGCCACCAAGTCGGCTTCGGCCACAGTGCGCTTCCGCGTGCAGAACACGGGCAAGGGCATACTGAAGTACAGTTTCACCACGGGCACGCAGTCGGCTGTGATGTCGGCAAGCTCCACTGGAGCCAACCCCGCGCCCGGACGCATCGCGCCCTTCGCCGGCAAGGTGTCGTCGGAGTCGAGCAGCGCTGCGACCTATCCCGTTGTTACCGCCGACTACCAAGTGGCCGACTATCCCGACACGCTGCGCTACAGCAAGTCGCTCAAGGCATACATCGGCGAGAACGACACCGAACTGCCCAACGCCATGGCGCAGTATTTCTATGTCGACCCGGCCAAGTTCCCCAACGGCTTCAACCTTACCGACCTGTATTTCCAGGGCCAGTATGGCAAGGACCCCGTGCTTGAGATATACGACGGCTCGCGCTCCATATCCACCGCCACGCTGCTGACTACGGTGGGCTACTCAGACTGGGCCTACAACCAATACTTGCCGCTTGAGGAGCAGCAGTTCTTCGCTCCGGGCAAGAGCTTCTGGGTTGTGGCCAAGTTCCCCGCCGGCGTGCAGCGTCCGCTGGCTGTAGGCACGGCCAACACCAGTGGCATACAGAACTACAGCTTCTACAGCTCCGACAACGGCGAGACGTGGACGCAACTCTCTGAGGTGCTCAAGGGGTCGAGCTTCGAGAGCACTGCCGACCAACTGACATGGGCTGTCTATGCGGTGAGCAAGAACCCCAACTGGAGTTCGGTGCTCAGCACCGACCCGCAGGAGGGCGAGGTGGAAGCCGGCAAGACACAGACCGTGAAGCTGTCGAACGACGGCCAGCCGCTCGTCAACGGCACCTACAAGATGAAGCTCCACCTGAAGACCAACGAGGCCACCGCCACCGACAACGCCATCGCAGTGACCATGACGGTGAGCGGCTACAAACCGTCGGTCACGAGCAAGCAGCTCGTTGACTTCGGCAGTCTGCTCGTGGGCCAGGAGTCAACCTACAGCATCGAGATAGCCAACACCGGCTATGGAGCGTTTGCCACCAAGGGCGGCAGCTTCTACACCTACAACGGCACCATGGCCTGCACGAGCGACCAGTTCCAGCTCGACCAGGTGCTCAAGTCGATTGCAGCGCGCTCCAGCCGCAACCTCAACGTGACGTTCAAGCCCACCAAGGCAGGCAACTTCAGCGGCACCGTCACGCTTACCGACAAGAACGGACTGAAGCACTCGTTCACCGTGTGCGGAACGGCCATCGACCCGGCCAAGCTGAATGTGGCGCAGACCAACTTCGACCTTGGCGACCTTGAAGTGGGCGGCGAGGCGAAGACGGCTGTCATCAGCATAACCAACGAGGGCAAGTATCCATTGCAGTATGTGTTCCCCAAGTTCTCCGACAAGAGCATCGAGGGTTCGGCCAAGGGCCACCGCTATGGCTACACCTACCAGACCAACGTTGACGGAGCCAACGACATAGCCTATGAGGGCGTGCCCGAACTCGACGACGAGGTTGACATCACCTCGCAGTTTGGCGACCTGTCGTGGCAGTCGGGCGCAGTGCCATTGGGCTTCAAGTTCCCCTTCTATGGCAAAGACTACCAGGAGGTGTACATCAACTCGCGCGGCGCGGTGCAGATGGAGCGTTGCCAGACGGTGACCATCGGCGCCTTCGTGCCCGACCCGGCATCGGTGAAGGGACTGGGCTACATCTCGGGCTACGCCAACAACGGCTATGGCGGCAACATGGACATGCTGCCCAACTCAAAGGTGAGCTACGGCCACAAGGACGGCAAGTTCTATGTGGTCTACAAGGACGTGCAGGTGCAGGGCATCGACGGCACCTACACCACAATGAGCATGCACATGGTGCTCGACGCGCAGGGCAACACCACCATATATTATGACGACTACGACCCGGCGGCCATGCGCGACAGCGGCATACTCAATTATATAGGCATATGCGACCTTGAGAGTGCCGACCCGATGAGCGTGACCTACGCCGACATCGCCCGCGCGGGCAACACCTTCTACTCGAAGCTCGCCACGGGCAGCGTGGTGAAGATTGTGGCCCCAGGCAAGTTCATGGTGACGGGAGTGTCGAGTGCCGACGGATATGTGGGCATTGGCGAGACCAAGGAGGTGACGCTCACGGCAAAGGCCAACGAGAACCTCTTCGCCGGCGAGCTTACCAACCACATCATCATGCACACCAACGACCCCAAGGCGTCGAGCAAGGTGTTCAACATCACGGCCAACATCACCGGCGACAAGTTTGTGGCCGACGCCGTGGTCGACTCCGCCAAGATTGACTTCGGCAAGGTGTTCCGCACATCCAGCCAGCACCGCACCATGCGCGTGCTCAACAACGGAACGAAGGCCGTTGAGGTAACGGCGA
Organism: bacterium; assembly: GCA_963630025.1. Lineage (GTDB taxonomy): Bacteria > Bacteroidota > Bacteroidia > Bacteroidales > Bacteroidaceae > Prevotella. Next base: position 33,490 of record CAVGKZ010000092.1, read on the forward strand.
TAACGCTGAAGAACGGCGCGGTGGCCATTGCCGACGACCTGAAGGCCGGCTTCACCGTGAAGCCCAACGAAAGCAAGGACGTGCGCGTGGCACTGCCCACGGCTACGAGCGGCGCGGTGAGCGACGTGATCACCGTGACCTATGCCGACGCCACGACCGCCGAAGTGCCCGTGACGGCCGAGGTTATCGGTGTGCCTGTGGCCGCAGTGACGCCCGCCGAGGCTTCGTTCACCACTCCTTATGGCACCGACGTGCCCACCTCGTTCACCATTGCCAACAACGGCGACGAACCCATGACGGCAAGCACCAAGGCCGACTTCTGGTATGACCTGTCGAATGCAGTTGACGACAGCCAGTCTACCATAAGGTATGTCTACAAGACCAGCCAGGACTATCAGGACGTGAAGTACGACTGGATAGACATACTCAACGACTACGACGAGCACTGCAACCTGGCGTACTACTACAACAAGACAGACTACAAGGAGGTTGACCTTCCGTTTGAGTTCCCCTTCTATGGCAAGAAGTACACCAAGATGTATCTCTACGACAGTGGCTTCATGCAGTTCTCCAAGCCCAAGGAAGACTACAAGATGTTCCCCGAGCCGCCCGTGACACTGCCCGACGGCGAGACCTTCTACCGCAACATCATAGCTCCGCTGTGGGGCAACCACACGATGAACACAGGCACGGTGGACGGCATATACTACAAGAAGTTTGACGACCACGCCGTGGTGACATTCAAGAACTATGGCAACTCGGTGATGTCGGGCTTCAACTTCCAGTGTGTGCTCTATCCCGACGGAACGTATAAGTTCATGTATCAGCTCGACGAGGACGGCATGCTCAACGGCATCTACGGACTCGCCGGAGCGCAGGACGAGAACGCCAAGAGGGGCTTTGTCGTGTCGAGCATGTACATCAACCCCGGCGTGGCCATCGAGGTGCAGCCGGAGTTCGACTACGTGATAGCTCCGGGCAGCAGCGTTGACCTCGGCGTGACGGTGAAGGCCGACAAGCTGGCCGACACCTACGAGAACCTTCTCACGCTGACCACCAACGACCCGAACAGCCAGAAGGTGGAGATACCCGTCGTGCTGACCACCACGGGCGAGGCTCTTCCCGTTGTTCCCGAGTCGATATCTGTGAAGCAGGTGTACGACACGGAGTATATGCAGCCGGCGCAGATTGACTTCACCGTTGGCAACAACGGCCACAAGGCATTCACGATAACCAACATATCGGCCAGCATGCTTGAGCCTGACGACAACTACTCTTACAACGCCCAGCTCATGGTTTACCGCAGCGGCGGCAGCGACGACGACCCCAACCCGGGTCCGTTGGCGGCCGACGAGAGCGGCAGCTACTCCTGGACAACCTACTGGCCAGGACAGAGCGAACCCATCGTCGTGGGCGACGAACCCGTGAAGATGAGGCTGCTCTACCTCAATGTGGCTTCGCCCGTGACGGTGAGCGACAAGCTCAAGTTTGACATCGAGGGCATGGAGCCGCTCACCACCGACGTGAGCGTGATGATTACCGACGCGCCGAAGATGACCTTCAGCAACGACTCGATAGTAATTAATAATGTCGACCGCGACTACACCGGCAGCCAGACCGTGACCATAGCCAACAACGGCAAGTATCAGCTCGACTACACCCTCACGCTCGACCCTGCGGGCAACGACGTGTCGATCGACGACGAACTGGGCGGCGACAACGACTGGGGCATCGGCGGACTGTCGGCCCCGCTGGTGAGCAGCAAGGCCATAGCCGAGAGCGACTCGCTGAAGAGCCTGTTCAGGCAGCACGTGTTTGACTTCGCCGACACCAAGGGCTTCAAGCGTATGGCCAAGGCGCGCAAGTCGGATGCCTACGTGTGGGACGACCCCGTGGCCGGCGGCTCCTCTACGCCCGACGCCCCGGAGCACACCAATGCTCTGTATCACCCCATAATGCAGCCCATTTCGAGCGCGAAGGTGGCTGTGATGGGCGTTGGCTCTGAAAACACCGACGAGAACTTCTATGCCGCAACGCGCTACACGGCTCCTGCCGAGGGCTTCAACCTCACGCACGTGTTCTTCGTGGGCACGGTGGGTCCGCTGCAAAACGTTGACGTGGAGGGCAGCGTGGTGCTCGGCGACAACGTGGCCGCAACCAAGAATGTGGTGGCCACGGGCAAGCTGCGCGTCGAGAGCGACGAGCCTACCAACGGCGGCTACTACGGTACGCCGCGCACTCTGAAGTTTGACAACCCCGTATACATCAATCCGGGCGAGTCGTTCTACATCGTGCTCAAGTATCCTGCCGGCTACATGGGCAACGCACTCATGGTGTCGAAGGACGGCGACCTCGTCGACAACCGCTACATGGCTTATCTTGAGGACATGGGCGGATGGATTGACATAGAGAGTGCCATCAACTCGTCTTACGGCTATGGCGCCTTTGGCTATTTCATGACCGCTCTTGAGGAGCAGCCGGGCAAGCCGTGGATACAGCTTTCGGCCGACACCAAGACGGAGAACACCATAGAGGTGGGACAGACGGCTGACGTGAAGATCGACCTGACGGCCGCCTCGGCCTACTACGACCATGGCAACAAGGCCACACTTGTGGTGAGGTCAAACGACCCGCAGAAGCGTGTGTACAACTACCATGTATACCTGAACCGCAACGGCGCGCCCACTGTGACCGCTCCCAAGTCGACCACAACCGTTGCGCAGGGTGCTACCGCCACGGTGAAGCTGAGCGTGGCCGACACCGAGGGCGACGCGTTTACCGTAAGCGTGGCCGATGAGGCCAACGTGGCAAGCGTAGAGACCGTGGCCAACGCCGACGGCACGCAGGACGGCATCAGCCTCTCTGACGACGGCGTGGTGAGCGTTGAGGCTGGCAAGTCGCTCACGCTCGGCGTGAAGCTGGCTCCCGACTACGACGTTCAGGCTGGTCTGACAACGTTCACCGTGACGGCAACCGACCAAAACGGCAACTCGGCGCAGACCGACGTGACGTATAGCGTTGAGTTCACCAACCGCGCTCCCATCTACACCGGAGCCGAGGATTACACGCTTGGCGTTGGCTCGTTGTCGGCCGAATACTCGTGGACATCACTGTTCACCGACCCCGAGGGCGACGATATGACATACAACGCTTACGTGCTCAACCCTGAGGCCGCCGTGCTCTACAAGTCGGACAACGGCTTTGTCATCGCCGCCAAGAAGGTGGCCGACACGGAACTGGCGATTGCCGCTACCGACAGCAACGGTTCGACGACAACTGTTAGGAAGCCGCTCAAGATTGTTTCGGCCACGGGCATTGGAGGTGTCGAGGCCGACAACGGCTCGCTGACGGTGGATGCCGACGGGGCTAAGGTGGTGGTGACGGTTGGCGAACATATGGCCAACGCCACATTCTATCTGTATGACGCTGCCGGCAAATTGCTTGGCAAGCTCCATGCGGAGAGCGTGGCCGCCGGACGTTCGCTGAGCTTCAACACCGGCAGTCTGCAACAAGGTGTCTACACGGTGCTCGTGAGCAGCGACGGCAAGACGCAGGTTGCTAAATTTGTCGTGAAGTAAAAACCAACAGGCATCTGCTTGACAGATGCTTCCAACAATAAAGGCGACTCGTCGTCCCGAATGTGGGATGGCGGGGCGCCTTTCTTTTGTGACGGTAAAAATCGGGGTAAAAAAGATTAAGTCGATTTCCGCCAAAGATTGATATGATTTTTGGCGAAAATCGATACAATTTTCAGCAAAGATTGATGCAATCTTTGCGGTTCTTCCATTAAATACGTGGACAAGGTCTGTCCATATAAGAAACAACTCTTGGCATAGCCTCTTCGAGGCCAAGATGGTAATGACATTTATCCACGCATTTAACCCATCTTTTTCGATTGCTGAAATATCGTAAAAGACAGCGGAAATATCGTCAGCATCAATAATATCTGTTATCTTTGCGGAATGAAAGCAAATTGTATGGCAAATTTTAATTGAACCGAATTCGATACATTTAGAAATACGTTTAACGAAAAACCCAAAACTTCTCGACGTCGATATTGCGGAACTCCTACGAACTGAAATTGTAGAATGAATTAGAACGAATAAAATGGCAAAAGCAAAACCATTCATCAAGTGGGTTGGCGGAAAGGGCCAG
>CAVGKZ010000093.1:0-34344 GCA_963630025.1 bacterium
ATTGCAGAATAAAGCTTGACGTAAAAACCGTGTACATCAATCTTGCCCGAAAATCACATTGATTTTCGGCAAAGATTTCATGCATTTTTGCCCAAAATTGATGCGATTTTTTACGGCCTCTGCAACATATTGTATATCAAATGGCTGAGCAAAGAGCCAATGTGCATTAAGCGTAGAGTGAAGTCTTAGTAGGCGCTGCGTCCGCGCCCTTCAATCCGTGTTCGCCCACGACTTTCTCTTTTTTTGCCGTTTTTGCGACTTCCTTTCAGTTACATGGCCCGCTATGCTCTTTCAAAGAAGCCGGCAAAACCTCCTAAAAAGACAGGGCAACTTGAAGAACTTATTCTAAGCACACAGGAGGCACGGTGCTTCTGTGTATTTTCACGAAAGAACCTCTAAGTGCCTATCTTACACAACCGTTACTTGTTTTTTTTTGCCGTATTAGAAAAAAGCACTACCTTTGTACACCATATTAGTAAGGTATTAATTAGGGTGGTTTTATATGGAGTTTACAGGCCCACCCGTAAAAAGAAGATATAAGACATGGCCAAGAAATTTGCCGAGCATAACGGTTTGGACTTGACGCAAGTCAATAGCGAAATATTAGACATGTGGAACAAGGAGGATGTCTTCCGCAAATCAGTAGATGAGCGCGAAGGATGTCCTCAGTTTGTATTCTTCGAGGGACCTCCCTCGGCCAACGGACACCCGGGCATACACCACGTGCTGGCTCGTTCCATCAAGGACACGTTCAACCGCTACAAGACGATGAAGGGCTTCCAGGTGCATCGCAAGGCAGGATGGGACACCCACGGACTGCCCGTTGAGCTTGGAGTGGAGAAGGAGCTTGGCATAACCAAGGCCGACATTGACAACAAGGCATCGGACAAGTACATCTCGGTGGAGGACTACAACCACAAGTGCCGCGAGAACGTGATGAAGTTCACGGCCGAGTGGCGCAAGCTGACCGAGGAGATGGGCTACTTCGTTGACCTTGACCATCCATATATCACATACGACAACAAGTACATCGAGACCTTGTGGTGGCTGCTGAAGCAACTCTACAACAAGGACTTGCTCTATAAGGGTTACACGATACAACCCTACAGTCCGGGCGCTGGAACCGGTCTTAGTTCGCACGAGCTGAACCAGCCGGGTTGTTACCGCGACGTGAAAGACACCACTTGCACGGCTCTGTTTGAGGCCGCCAATCCAAAAGAAGAGTGGACAAAGTGGGGCAAACCTTATTTCCTCGCATGGACCACTACCCCTTGGACTCTGCCTTCAAACACCGCACTGTGCGTAGGTCCGTCATACACATATCTCGCCGTTGAGACCTACAACGCCTACAACGACGCTCCTGTGACGGTAATCATTGCAAAAGACTTGCTCGCGGCCTATCTGAAGCCCGAAGGCAAAGACCTGCCGATGGACAGCTACAAGCATGGCGACAAGGTGATACCCTACCGCATCGTGGGCGAATACACCGGCCGCGAGCTCGAAGGACTGCGCTACAAACAACTGATGCCTTGGGTGAAGCCTACGGCAAAGCTCGACAAAAACTCGCCCGAGTTTGTTAAGGAGTATGCCGCCGCCCACGCAGAAAAGGTGTTTGACGGAGAAAACGGCAAGGATTGCTTCGTGGAGATGGAGGACATGGCCTTTAGGGTGATTCTCGGCGACTACGTAACCACCGACGATGGTACTGGTATAGTACACATTGCCCCGACCTTCGGTGCCGACGACGCCAAGGTGGCAAAGGACGCTCACATCCCGTCGCTCTTCCTTATAAATAAGAAAGGTGAAACACGACCGATGGTTGACCTTGATGGCAAATACTACCACGTGGACGAACTCGACAAGAACTTCGTGGCTTCGTGCGTGGATGTTAAAGTCTACGGTCATCATGAAGGCGACTACGTGAAGAACGCATACAGTCCGGAGTTTAACAAAGGCGGAAAATACGACGAAGCCGCAGCCGCAAAGGCTGAAGACCTGAATGTGGTGCTCTGCATGGAGATGAAACAGGAGGGGTCGGTGTTCAAGATAGAGAAGCACGTGCACAACTATCCGCACTGCTGGCGCACGGACAAACCGGTGCTCTACTATCCGCTCGACAGTTGGTTCATACGTTCTACGGCAAAGAAAGACCGCATGGCGGAACTGAACAAGACCATCAACTGGCAACCGGCATCGACCGGCACGGGACGCTTCGGCAACTGGCTCGAAAACCTCAACGACTGGAACTTGTCGCGCTCGCGCTTCTGGGGCACTCCGCTGCCCATCTGGCGCGACGAAGACGGCGAGGAACTGTGCATCGGTTCGCTTCAGGAACTGTACGACGAGATGGAAAAGAGTGTGGCAGCTGGTGTGATGAAGTCAAATCCGTTTAAGGACAAAGGCTTTGTTCCGGGCGACTACTCGCAGGAAAACTACGACCGCATAGACCTGCACCGTCCGTATGTGGACGACATCGTGCTGGTTAGCCCCACGGGAAAACCGATGAAGCGCGAGACCGACCTCATCGACGTGTGGTTCGACTCTGGCTCAATGCCCTACGCACAGGTGCACTATCCGTTTGAAAACAGCGACGTTATCGACAAGCGTCTTGCTTTCCCTGCTGACTTCATCAACGAGGGTGTTGACCAAACGCGCGGTTGGTTCTTCACTCTCCACGCCATTGCAACAATGGTGTTCGACAGTGTGGCCTTCAAAAATGTCATTTCGTCGGGTTTGGTGCTTGACGCAAAGGGCAACAAAATGTCGAAGCACGTGGGCAACGTGACCGACCCGTTCGAGATGATAGGCAAGTATGGAGCCGACCCGGTCAGGTTCTACATGATGACCAACTCCGAACCATGGGACAACCTCAAGTTTGACCCGTCGGGAGTGGACGAGGTGCGCCGCAAATTCTTCGGTACATTATATAATACTTACTCATTCTTCAGCCTCTACGCCAACGTCGATGGGTTCAGCTATGCGGAACCCGACGTACCTATGGCAGAACGGCCGGAGATAGACCGATGGATACTGTCGGTGCTGCACTCTCTTATTAATAATGTAGACCGCGAACTGCAAAACTACGACCCCACTCGTGCCGGTCGCCTCATAGAGTCGTTCGTAAGCGACGACCTCAGCAACTGGTATGTGCGTCTGAACCGCAAGCGTTTCTGGGGCAAGGAAATGAGCAAAGACAAGTTGTCTGCATACCAGACACTGTACACCTGTCTCGAAACAGTAGCAAAACTGCTTGCTCCGTTCGCTCCGTTCTATGCTGACAGGCTCTATCTTGACCTGACAGCCGCCACCGGACGCGACACGGTATGCTCGGTTCACCTGGCCAAGTTCCCCGTTGCCGACGACAGCCTCATCGACAAGGATTTGGAAGAGCGCATGGGCTTGGCCCAGAAGATAACATCCATGGTGCTCGCTTTGCGCCGCAAGGTGAACATCAAGGTGCGCCAGCCGCTGCAGGCCATCATGATTCCAGCCACAAGCGAGGAGCAGAAGGCTCACATAGAGGCCGTGAAGGAACTGGTGAAGAGCGAAGTGAACGTCAAGGAACTGAACTTCGTGGAAGGTTCAGGAATGCTCGTGAAGAAGGTGAAGTGCAACTTCCGCACAATGGGCAAGAAGTTCGGCAAACTGATGAAGAGCATCGCAGCCGCCATGGGCACGCTCGGCCAGGAAGAAATAGCCCGTCTGGAAAGCGAAGGTTCGATAAAGCTCGCAATAGAAGGCCAAGAGGATGTTGTTGTAGAGGCCACCGATGTGGAGATAATCAGCGAAGATATGCCGGGATGGCTTGTGGCCAACGAAGGCAACCTGACCGTTGCGCTTGAAGTGGAACTGACCGACGAACTGCGCAACGAGGGTATGGCGCGCGAACTGATTAACCGTATACAGAACATCCGCAAGGACAGCGGACTTGAGATTACTGACCGCATAAACGTAACGGTGTCTCCGTGCGAACGGGTGGCAGCCGCCGTGGAAGGATTTGGCCAGTATATCCAGGCACAAGTGCTCGCCAACAACATCGTTCTGGCCGAAAACGACGGTCAGGAAACCGAACTGGACGACACGAAGGCCAACATAAAGGTTGAAAAGGCGTAACCGCAGCAACGGGAAACTACATACAAACCTAATAAAACCTATTCTTATGACCACAGAAAAGACACGTTATAATGACGAGGAACTCGAGGAGTTCAAAGTCATAATAAAGGAGAAGCTGGTGCTCGCCAAGCGCGACTACGAGCAGATGATGCGCACGTTGATGAACCAGGACGGCAACGATGTGGACGATACGTCGCCCACCTATAAGATTCTTGAGGAGGGCAGTGCCACTCAAAGCAAGGAGGAGCTGATACAACTGGCAGGACGGCAGCAGAAATTCATCAACGGTCTTGAAGCTGCGTTGGTGAGAATTGAGAACAAGACCTACGGCATTGACCGCATCACTGGCAAACTGATACCGAAGGAACGCCTGCGCGCCGTGCCGCACGCAACGCTCAGCGTTGAATCAAAGCAGAACAGAAAGAGATGAAACAGCAAGGAAAGGTGCTGAACAACGGAAGAATGGCTATACTGATTGTTATAGCCATTCTTTTGATAGACCAAGTTATCAAGGTTTGGGTGAAGACCAACATGACCTTGTACGAGACGATTGACATCACGTCGTGGTTCAAAATACGCTTCATTGAGAACAACGGAATGGCCTATGGCATGGAGATTGGCAGCAAACTGGTGCTGTCAGTGTTCCGCATTGTGGCCGTTTCAGCCATCAGCTACTACGTATACAAACTGTCGAAGCGCACAGGCATACGCCGCGGCTACATCGTTTGCATGGCGATGGTAGTGGCCGGAGCTGCCGGAAACATATTTGACAGTATGTTCTACGGCCTTGTGTTCAATGCCTCGTCGGAGTTCTACACCTCCTATTTCGTGCCTTTCGGCAGCGGCTACGCCCCATTCCTGATGGGCAAGGTGGTCGACATGTTCTACTTTCCGCTCATCGTCACCACGTGGCCGTCATGGATGCCTATGGTCGGTGGACAGGAATTTGTTTTTTTTAGCCCCATTTTCAACTTTGCGGATTCGGCAATAAGCGTCGGAGTTGTGCTTTTGCTGTTGTTCTACCGCAAGGAACTCAACTCTATATCACAGCATATTCATGGCGCTAAAGGCGCAGAGAAGCATGGACAGGACAACGTCAATGCGCAGGATTAGTCTGCATAAAGTGCTCGTCGTGGCCGTGCTCGCAGTCATGACGCTATCGGGATGCAAGCCGAAGGTACCGTCGGAGTATATCCAGCCCGACGACATGGCCGACATTCTGTATGACTACTATGTCATGAAATCGCTCGCTTCGCAAGGCGACAATTCCGAATACAACCGTAACCTATACTATCTTGGCGTGCTGAAGAAGCACTCCGTGAGCGAAGCTGAGTTCGACTCGTCACTCGTCTACTACTATTCGCACGCCGAAAGGTTGGCCAAGGTGTATGAAACGGTGTCGAAACGGCTGCAAAACGAGGCCACAAAGCTCGGAGCTTCGGTGGGAGAAATTGGAAAGTATGCCAATCTAACGGCCAAAGGCGACACGGCAAACATCTGGAAAGACGCAACATGTGCCATTCTCATGCCCGCACCGCCATACAACCGCATTGATTTCACGATAAAGGCAGACAGTACTTTTAAGCGAGGCGACTCGTTTATGCTCAACATCATGGCCAATTTCATGTTTCAGAGCGGCAACAAGGACGGTATAATCTGCGCAAAGGTGAGCTATGCCGGCAGCGACAGCACTGCCGTATACTACGCCAACGTGAATGTGTCCGGACTCGCCAGGCTCCAGATATCAGCCAACGACGACGCTGACATAAAGGAGATTGAAGGTTTCTTCTATCTCGGACAGGGCGGCGACGAGTCGTACACGAGGAAGATACTGTTCATCGACGGCATCCAGCTGATACGTTTCCACCGCAAGAAGGAAGTTCCTGCGCAGCCCAACGACTCCGCAACAGTCGGCACGGCTGGCACAGCAGTTCCTCAACCACTGCCAAAAGGCAACGCCGACACCATAAAGAAGGTGAAGCTGGACACGAAGAAAGCACTGCCGGACGTGAATAGCATGAAGGCTATTGCACCAACAACACGATAGTGTCATGGGAAAAACAGTGCGCATAGCGGCCAACAGGATAGTCACGGAACACTCGGTTGTAGAGCCGGGCGTGGTGGTGATTGACAACGGACTGGCGGTTGCGGTGGAACCTCTCACGGAGGAACGCGAGTCGACCCTGTGGATGACTGGCACCATAACGCTGAAGCAAGACGACGAAGGCCATGGACTCGTGGCGTTTCACAACGGGAAACCTTTAATGGAGGTTCGGTAAATTGCCACAAAGAGCGGCAACAACGCAAGATAAATTATAGAGCCACCCTCAAAAACAACAACACTTTATGCTGAAGAACAGGACAAGACTTTTGTTCAAGAATATAGCCGAGATTGTGGGAGGCGACGGTATGGCCGTCGTTACGCTCACCGACACCGACGGCAAACGGGCCATCACCATAGTGTGTGACAGCCAGATAAAGCAGCAAATAGGGCTTCGGAACAATACTGCGTTCAGAACGCGCAGTCATTTGCTGCCCGAAGTGCTCGTAAGTCTGCTGTCGGAGTCCATCGGACTGGCTCGCTACGAAATAGAAATCTACGACATTGACAACGGAGAGTACAAGACCGTGATTACCGACACAGAAGACTTGTCGCAATACCGCATCAGACTGAGCGACGCTATTCTGCTCACGCGCGTCAGCCCCATACCTTTATATATAAGCAGCGAACTTATGCGCAAGCAGAGTGTACCCAACAGCGACGACACTGACAAGATGTCCATACCCATCAACGTGCTCGACACGGCCAAATTGAAGGAAGAGTTGCAGCGTGCCATCAATGCGGAGAACTACCGTCTGGCTTCGATAATCAACGGTGAACTGCGCAGCCGACAGGCTGAAACTGACGCACAGGAGGCGCAAGACTGACAATGAAAGAAACCAGATATTTCTACGTTCCCAACGCAGCCACGGCAACAGAACTGCCGGAAGACGAGGCCACACACGCCCTGCGCGTGGTGCGGCTGAAGAGCGGCGATGAGATGATGCTCATGGACGGTCAAGGTGGTATGTTCAGAGCCGAAGTGACCACCACTGCATCCCGCCACTGCTGCTACCACATCATAGAGCGACTGCCGCAGGAACCACAATGGCAGGGACGTTTTCACCTTGCTATAGCTCCCACAAAGATGATTGACCGCATCGAATGGCTGCTGGAAAAGGCTACAGAGATAGGTTTCGACGAGGTTAGTTTCCTCGACTGCAAGTTCTCGGAGCGCAAAACGATAAAGCCGGAAAGGCTTGAGCGCATACTCATTGCGGCGGCCAAGCAGAGCCATAAGGCATGGTTGCCCAAGCTGAACCCTATGATGCCGTTCAAGGACTTCATCGCCGCCCACCCGCAAGGCCACAGATATATCGCCCACTGCTACGGCGAGTATGACAAGGAAAACCTGTTCGACTGCCTGCGCAGCCTCTCTGCCGACGAGGAGACCACGGTGCTGATAGGGCCGGAGGGGGATTTCTCTACCGACGAGGTGGAAATGGCAATAGCCAATGGCTTCGTTTCGGTAAGTCTCGGCAGCAGCAGACTGCGCACTGAGACGGCTGGACTGGCATCGGTGATGATGTTCCAACTGGCAAAGCAATGATGTCTCCGCAGGTAAGCAATTAGCAAAAGAACAAAGGCAATAAAAAACAGACAGACAGTATGACTCACAATAGACTGACAACTATGTGGAAATCAGCATTCACGGCGTGCTTGCAGTGCGCCGTGGCTCTGTTGGTTGTGTTCATGTCGTCGTGCTCATCCGACTATGTGAACGTGATACCCAAGGGAAGCACTGCCCTGATGTCGCTCGATTTGGCCAAGATGGCTGAACAAAGCGGCATGGACGACAGCGAGCGCGCCGCAACACTGAAGAGTGTGCTCGGCATTGACGACCCGAACGAATGTGGCATAGACTTCAAACAGAAAGTTTACGCCTTTGAAACAGCCGACGGCACGCTCGGAATGGTGGCTGCGGTGGGTTCAAAGAGCAAGCTTGAGGAGTTTTTCGCACAACTTGCGACGGAGCAGAAGTGCAGCAAACCGGAGGAGAAAAAGGGATTCATGTTCACCGTGCTCCACGGCAACTTCGTTGTGGGCTACTCTTCCGACGCTCTGCTCATAGCCGGCCCTTCGGTAGGCAGTGCACAGGCCGAGCTGCAACGCCGCATGGCCAAATGGCTGAAGGCCGGTGATGACGACGGAATACGGGAGTCACGGTTGTTTGAAAGGCTTGAAACGATGGACAGTCCGGTGGCTCTCGTAGCACAGGCGCAGGCCCTGCCCGACAAGTTTGCCGCATTTTTTACCCTCGGTGCGCCCAAAGGAACTGCTCCGACCGACGTGTATATCGCCGCGACGATGAGCTCCAACGGCAAGGGGCGCCTCGAAATAGAGGGTGAGAGCTTCGCTTTTGACCCCACAACCGACAAGGCTCTGAAGGATGCGTCGGCAGCATACAAGGCCATTGGCGGCAGTCTGACAGGCCGCGCTCCGGCTGATGCTGCTCTGACTGTGGTGTGCGGACTCAGCGGCGAGGCGTTTATCAACCAGCTGCGTGGCAACAGCGGACTGAGAGCCATGCTCGCAGGACTGAACACCGCCCTCGACATTGACAAAATGATAAAGAGCATTGACGGTGATGTGCTCATTGCCGTGCCGCAAATAGGTGACGGAAAGAGCACGTTCATGGCGGTTGCGCAGACTGCCAACGCCGATTGGCTCAACGATGTGGGCTACTGGAAGAAGTCGTGCCCGGCCGGCTCCACCATAACCGATGGCAAACAGCCCAATACGTTTGTGCTCAGAAGTTCTGAAAGCACCGTTTACTTCGGTCACAACGGCAAGGAGCTGACCGTTTCCGGCGGTAAAGCCACAACTGACGCAGCCGCACAGGCTGGACAAAACCAGTCTACGGTCTTGGCGCAGGACGACTTCAAGGGACGCAAGTTGTGCGCCGCAGTCAACATGAAGACCATCACTGCTGGCTATCCGGAGGTGTCTTTGGTGACAAGTATGCTGAAACCGCTGTTCGGTGAGGTCAATACCGTCGTGTTCGGCATGAAATAACCGCCGGAAAACGAACTTTTGGGTGTTACTGTAGCCCCCATAGAACAATAGGAACAAACCATATAAGATGGAAAAGATAGTATTTGACAACGTTTTGCCCCACGTGTTCGCCTCGCGCGACGACCTGCAGTCAGAGGTGTGGCGGCAGAATGTCACTTTTGAAAAAGGCCACCTCTATCTCGTCGAGGCGGCGAGTGGCAAGGGCAAGAGCACTTTTTGCAGCTATGTGGTGGGCTATCGCCACGACTACACTGGACTTGTCAGCTTTGACGACCGAGATGCAAAGAGCCTGAAAACCGCCGACTGGGTGGATATGCGCATACGCCACATAAGCCATTTGTTTCAGGAGCTGCGACTGTTTCCAGAGCTTACGGCCTACGAAAACGTTGAGATAAAAAACAAGCTGACGCACTTCAAGACGCGCAAAGAGATAGACGAATGGTTTGAAATGCTCGGCATTGCCGACAAGAAGGATGCAAAGATTGGCCGGATGTCGTTCGGGCAGCAGCAGCGCGTAGCCATGATGAGGGCGTTGGTGCAACCGTTCGACTTCATTCTGGCCGACGAACCCATAAGCCATCTCGACGACACCAACTCGCGCATCATGGGCGAAATAATGATGACAGAGGCCAAGCGCCAGGGTGCGGGGGTGATTGTAACAAGTATCGGCAAGCACATTGATCTCAATTACGAAAGGATTTTCAAGCTATGAATCTCGTTTGGAAACTGTTAAGACGGCATATCAGTGTGCCGCAGTTTGTGGGTTTCTTCTTCGCAAACCTGCTCGGAATGTTGATTGTCCTACTGGGGTTCCAGTTCTACCGCGACGTTTTGCCGGTGTTCACCCAAGGCGACTCGTTCATGAGTGCCGACTATCTGATTGTGAGCAAGCGCATCTCCACCGCCACCACGCTGTCCGGGCGCAACAGTTCGTTCAACGCTGCCGAAGAAGCTGAGGTGAAGGAGCAGAAATTCGCACGCAAAGTGGGTGCCTTCACGTCCACTGAATACAAGGCCGATGCCCACATGGGGGTCAACGGCGTGCCTGTGCTCAGCTCCGAACTGTTCTTTGAGAGCGTTCCCGACGGTTTTGTCGACGTGCCGCTCGACCAGTGGAAGTGGCAGGAAGGCGGCGACGTGCCCATAATCCTGCCGCGCTCATACATCAACATGTACAACTTCGGCTTTGCCCAGAGCCGTTCGCTACCGAAAATCAGCGACGGACTGGTGGGAATGATTGACTTCCGCATCTTCATCCAAGGCAACGGCCGGCAGGACGAGTACCGTGGGCGGGTGATAGGTTTCTCCAACCGGCTCAACAGCATACTCGTGCCGCAGAGTTTCATGGACTGGAGCAACCAGACCTACGCCCCAGGCCAGAAGAGTGAGCCGACAAGACTGATTGTGGAAGTGGGCAACCCGACCGACACACATATATCGCAGTTTGTTGAAAGCCACGGCTACGAGGTGGAAGACGACAAACTGAACTCCGAAAAGACCACCTACTTCCTGAAAATGGTGGTCACGCTGGTGATGAGCGTCGGACTTGTCATCAGCATCCTCAGCTTCTACATCCTCATGCTGAGCATCTATCTGCTCGTACAGAAGAACTCTTCAAAACTGGAAAATCTGCTTCTCATTGGCTACAGTCCGCAAAAGGTTGCCCTGCCTTACCAGTTGCTCACGGCTGCGCTCAATCTTCTGGTGCTCGTGTTGGCTCTTGTGGTGGTGATTGTCGTGCGCGGACAGTATATGGAGATGATTGAAGCATTGTTCCCAAGCATTGGCGAGGGCACGATACTGCCGTCGTTGGCCGTCGGACTGCTTTTGTTTGTACTCATAACCATAACCAACGCCGTAGCCATAAGGCGAAAGGTGATTGGCATCTGGAGGAGAAAGGAATGAAAACACGCTTTTTCAAGTACGCACGGCAAGCTGCAATCATGGCCATGCTCGCCGTATGCTCACTGGCGGAGGCGCAACAGCCGCTCATGCGCGACGTGTTCAGACAGATGCCCGACACCCAGCTGCCCACCATGTCGCACAACAACCGGCTCGACATGATTGACTTCATCGACTCGGGCATGAAAGCCGTAGTCACAGACAACCTTGGCGGCCAATGCACGATGGACACCCTCACTGCCGATTATGCCCGGATAAGTATGGGCAAGAGCCTTTCGATAGAACTGAAACTGCTGCCGTCGGCTGTGCAACTGTCCGACTCAAGCACTTGTGTGGTGTGCATGGTAAAGACATTCGGTTCGGAAACCAAGGAGAGCGAGGCAACTTTCTTCACCCAGAAGTGGCAACTGTTGCCCACAACGCTCGTTCCCGTCAACTACGCACCGCAACTCGTGTCACGTCCCGACACCATGTCGGCCGCCTACTATGCCGAGATTTGTCCCGACACGGCCTTGCTCATGGTGGCAGCATCACTGACTCCGGCCGACAACACACTGACCTTGACGCCGCAAATGCCGCTGCAAACGAGCGATGAGCGCAAAGAAACGATGCCTCTGCTGCACACTATAACGCTAAAATGGACAGGAAAGACCTTTCAAACGGCTGAAAAATCACAATAAAACGGTTGCTCAAAGCCCTTTCAAATGAATGAATTGATAAAAAACGGTCTTCCGTTAAATGCGTGGGCAGACCTTGTCTACGCATTTAACGGAAGAACCAAAGAAAACGGGCATCTGAAATATTTAAATAAATAAAAAACCGACAATTATCTTTAAGAGTAGTACCTTTATACACGATAATTCATATCTTTGTACCGTGTTTTTCATGGTATTAGATTATTAAGGTTAATGGGGAATTGTTTGTCGTGAGACAATCAATTCCTTTTATTTTGCGCTGCATCCAACACACACGCCAACACAGCAAGACCAAGAGAATACACGATGACTCGCCGTACCGTTCATGCTAAAAGGGGAAACAAGACAAACTTAGTAGGCGCTGCGTCCACGCTGCGCCCGAATTAGGCTGCCGCACGCGACTTAGCGAGGCGAGGCATTTTAGGCAAAGGGGACGGCGAGGACGCACGTCCCTACTAAGCCGACAACAGCCAAGGGAAGCTTAGTAGGCACCGCCCCCCCCCTGTGGATATGGTAACAAAAACGCGTATTAATCTGTTTTAGAATCAATTAACCGGATATGAGACAAGGAGCGGGGACGCAGCGCCTACTAAGTTTGTCTTGTTACCCTTTTAGCATGAACGGTACGGCGAGTCATCATGTCTTCTCTGCATTTCGTTCCTATTGTAAAAAAACATTGTCTTTGCATTTAACGAAAGACCAAAAGAATTAGCTTCGGCAAAGATTGCATACATTTTTGCCAAAGATATATGCAGTCTTTGCCGAAAATGCATACAATCTTTGGCAAGAATCAATACAATCTTTTTTTTTGAGGCAGCAGTTTAGTGACGGAAAAAACAACTTGATGCGATTTGAGCCACGGCAAACGTGCGGTGCGTCAGGCTTCTCGGCTTATATTTCGTACCTTTACAAGGTCAACAACACCCGCATACCTTTGTAAATTCACGCACTGAATGTTGTGATTTGCTAAAAATTTCGTACCTTTACAAGGTCAACAACACCCATATAGCCGCCTTTTTGGGGCGGCTATATGTTGTGATTTGCTAAAAATTTCGTACCTTTACAAGGTCAACAACACCTCACTGTGGACGCATTGGCGGCTTGCGTGGGTTGTGATTTGCTAAAAATTTCGTACCTTTACAAGGTCAACAACACCTCAAGTACCACGCAAAGGGCGAGTCGTTGTGTTGTGATTTGCTAAAAATTTCGTACCTTTACAAGGTCAACAACACCTCCTGCCCGCCTCGATGCTTACAAACGAGCGTTGTGATTTGCTAAAAATTTCGTACCTTTACAAGGTCAACAACACCCCACGTGCATTTTACCATCTGCCAACTGTTGTTGTGATTTGCTAAAAATTTCGTACCTTTACAAGGTCAACAACACCAGACCAAAGAACAGGTCTTTGTTCCAATTGTTGTGATTTGCTAAAAATTTCGTACCTTTACAAGGTCAACAACACCGTAGTCGCACTCGTTGCATGAGCATCCGAGTTGTGATTTGCTAAAAATTTCGTACCTTTACAAGGTCAACAACACCCGAGGACTACACAAAAGAGTGGGCTTCGTGTTGTGATTTGCTAAAAATTTCGTACCTTTACAAGGTCAACAACACCATCACGCAAATGGATAATCCTGTACAGGCGTTGTGATTTGCTAAAAATTTCGTACCTTTACAAGGTCAACAACACCCGGAACATGGCCAACATAGCAGGAGACCTCGTTGTGATTTGCTAAAAATTTCGTACCTTTACAAGGTCAACAACACCGTATATAACCATCTAACTTAACCTTATTAGTTGTGATTTGCTAAAAATTTCGTACCTTTACAAGGTCAACAACACCCCCTGTTGCGCCTTTCTCTCCATACTTTGCGTTGTGATTTGCTAAAAATTTCGTACCTTTACAAGGTCAACAACACCAGGGCGTTAGTACAGGAGAGCGGCTCGCACGTTGTGATTTGCTAAAAATTTCGTACCTTTACAAGGTCAACAACACCTAATTACGATTCTCTATTGGCAACAACGCGTTGTGATTTGCTAAAAATTTCGTACCTTTACAAGGTCAACAACACCTTAGTTCTTTATTGTGCTTTTGCTCACTACGTTGTGATTTGCTAAAAATTTCGTACCTTTACAAGGTCAACAACACCTGACTATGCGTTATTCACTCATAGTCAGGTGTTTGCATTTAAAGTTAGAAATAAAAATATCCGTTGCGTCTTAGGCCACATTCGTGGAAATATCATGGTTTTATTTTCCTATCAGTTGTGCCTCTCATGGATTATCAGCTGCAACAAGACGTGTAAAGCGATGAACTTTCGATTGGCTTCAAGACAAATAAGGCAAACAGCCGTTAAACTATCAAAACAACTCCAGCTGCATCGGTTGTGAGTTTACCTTGGCAACTTTTGAGCCATGATACACCGTGATATTCTCAAATTGCTTGTCGGTGATGCACATCACTGCAACGTGGCCATATTCAGGTATGAAGTTTTTCACACGCTTCACGTGAACGTCAGCATTTGCCATGCTTGCGCAATGGCGAACGTAGATGGAAAATTGAAACATGGTGAAGCCGTCCATCTGCAACTGCTTGCGGAACAAAGCATAGGCACGCTTGTCTTTCTTTGTTTCGGTAGGCAAATCAAAAAACACCAGCACCCACATAATCCTGTATTCACTCAATTTGTCCATGGCGGCAGGGGCATTTATCTCTCAGGATAGGCTATGCGCCTAAGCTCCCCACTGAAACATTTGTAGAGCGACGCGGTGGTTTGCGCCACGCCCACCATCAGAGGACTGCGCTTGCCTGCTATCACGACATCGAGCGTGGGTATGGCGAGCAGACTGGCCTTGATGTCTTTGGTCAGCTCCAAGTCTTCGCCGGCATGGTCTCTCACTATGGCAAACACCAGTTCGTCCACATACGGACGGAAAGGTTCCATGATGTCGTCGGCCAGACAATAGGCGTTGTAGCGGTTGTGATGATGTATGCCAAGCGTTGGCAACAAACCGCTGCTCACCAGCGCCCTCGCCACTACGGCACGCAGGATGGCGTAACCATAGTTGAGCAGATTGTTGGGCGGTGTGCCCTCGCGGTCGCGTGTAAAGTCCTTGAGCGTGGGTATGGGCGAGAAGAAGTTCTTCCAGTAGTAGGCCGCCGCACGAGCCTCCAAGTTGCCAGCATCGCCGCTCTTCACGTCTTCGCTCCACCGCTGCATACACCTCACTTCCACTTGCGAGCAGATGGACAACACCCGTGCCTGATTGTCAATCTTCGCCTTTATGGTCTGCTGCCACAGTTGCTTGCGCAAGGGTTGCGACGCAGCTATCTGACACTGGAAGCGCTCGCTCTGTATGGTGTTTCCACACAGAGGGAGCATCAGTCCGACGGGCATACGGTGGCTGTCGCAGGTGATTACAGCACAGTTGTTCTCAAGCAGGGCTTCGAGCAAGCCCTGCGTGATGGTTATCTGCCTGTTGTCGAGAATGACGATGCCGATGTCCTCTATGGGGCGTGTAACGACACTGTTTTCCTTGATAATGTCGGGCAGGTCTTTCTGCTTTTCCACCTCGGGCAGTTTTATCACCATCTGCTGCATACGCAGCGAGAGGTAGGCGGGATTGCCGAAGTAAAGGGTCTTCTTTATCATGGTGAGAAGGGGTTAGTGCATATCACATAGTATCCATTTCTATAATGTTGCCTAATCTGTCAACCTTTATGGGGATGCAGAGACTCTTTATAGAGTCGCCATCGAAAGTTATTCCTATTTTATTTAGAGAACCCATTTCTACTTTATTCTGTATAACGGTTGCAACTCTTTCTGGAACAAAATAAGCCTCTGTTCCCGTTGCCGACACCATCTTGTATATCCTCTCTTTATCCAGCGGCACATTGACCTTTCCGGTGTTACGTTCCTCCTCGGTCGGCACATACACAAGGTCGCCCGGTGACAGGATGAACGCAGCGTCTTCGTCGAGTGGCAGACCGCGCTTCATTTTGTCGATGGCCTCGTTGAGCGGAATGGTGCGGTAGCTGCGTTTCTTAGCAACTTCACCCGTCTTCTTGTCAATGGTTTCCTCTTCATATACGGCGAAGAAGAGGTTGGTGCCCTTGGCTGCCTCCACAAACTTGCAGTTCTTGTTGCCCGTCTGTCCTACGGCAAACTTGTCGGCCTTTTCATACACACGCACCTTATATATAGGTTGGTGTGGCTTGCCGCCGTTAAGGCTCACGATGTTGCGGTTCAGCTCCTCGATGCCGTCGGGCGAGAAAGCGAGTTCCGCCTTGCCGCCGTATTGATCCAGATGGCGCAGCATGATTTTCTGTATGCCCGTGTCGGCTATCTTCTCCTCTATGGTCTTGCGGTCGAAAGAAGTGTCGATGCTCTTGCGTGTAGCAAAGAAGCGGTCTGACGTTTCGCGGGTGAAGTAGTACACGTCTATCTTCTTCAGGTTTACGTCTTGCCACGTGTCGGCATTGTCGGCGAAGTAAGCCTTTATCTGCTTCTCCGTAAAGCCATTGCCTATCAGCTCGGTCAACTTCTTTCTTAGGTCACGGTTCACTATGCGCTGCGGATTGAGCATGGCGTCCTTCAGCCCACAGGTCTTTTTGCGCTGAAGGTTTATCTCGCCGAAGACGGTCTCCTTGTGCATGGACTTTCTTATGGCCCAGCTGTCACCTGAGGTCTGCGGCACAAGCCGCTTCTTGCCGCCAACGAAGCGCAGCGAGTGGTTGGTGGTCTTGTTGATTACGCGCAGGTTTTGCTTGAAGCTGACGACGATGCCCCTCAGCGCACGCTCCACATCGGCCGGGAACGTTGCCCAAGGCAGGAGAAACTCCTTGGCCACGGAAATCTGCTTTTGCGCGCCGCCACGGTTTACCGTCACCTCCTCATAGCGCCGCAGCTTGCGCGACAGCTGGTGGCGGTTGCTCTGGTTCTTGGGCAGGGCGGCCTCGTTGTTCAGGAGGTTGACATGGTCGCGCGTGGCGCAGGCTATCACTATGGCGTCCATGGCGTGGTGGCGATGGTCTATGCGCTTTTTGTTGAAACCCTTTTGCAGTTCCAACGGCATGGCCGGAATAAGATGTCCCGTTGCGCTGATGCTCGTAAACCGTTCCGACTGGGTTATCTCGTTCATGCGCTGGAAGCGTGGCAGTATGATGTGGTTCCACACGTCGTTCACGCCCCAGTCGCGCTTCAGCCTGTCGGTCACGCCGCCTGTACACACAATGACATTCTTCGACGTGGCTTCCTGTTCGCCATCCTCACGCACAATGTTCGAAAGCAGCCCTTTTACCACTCGGCTGATGTAGCGGCTGTCGTTCATCTGCCTCTCTATGAACTCCGCCGGAAGGTCTTCGAGCAGGAGCTTGCGCATCTTGCTCTTGTTCTTCTTGCCGTATGTGCGCTGCACAAGGTCGCAATAGTTGTCTGTCTCCAGGATGGTCACGGTGCGCCCGCCGTTGAGCGTCACTTTCTCGCCGTGGTGGAGCTTTATGAATTCATAGCCAAGGGCGTTGTCCTTGAGCTTGTTCACGGCCGCCTCACATATCACCTTGTTTGACATAGAATCGTCAAAATAGCGCGACTGCGGTATGACGTGCTCAATCTCATAGTCTGAGGTGAAGAGTCGCGCCAAGGGAATGGTCTGCCCAGTGTATGGAGAGACGTAGTGCTGTTCAAGCCACAGCTTGTAGCGTTTTATGTCGGAGAGCGTCGGACGGTTCTTTGCGTCGGCAAACTTCTTGAGTATGTCGTCTATGTAGTCGTCTGGTTCGTCCACGCTGTTGAGGGCTGTGTCCTCATATATGCGCAGCAGCTCCTGCTGGCTCGGTGAGTATGGACGAACGTTCTCTATGCCGAGCTCGGGATTGAGAAACTCTGTCAGCAGGGCTTTTATGCGGAGGTTAGCGTTCTCGTTTTGTGTGGCGCGTTCCGTCATCTGCTTGCGCTTGTCGGCAGGGTTCTTCATCTCCCGTCCCATCTCCACGTGTATCTCGTCTATGTGGCCGTGCTTCTTCCAGATGTCTCTTACGGTGCGCAAGGTCTCCATGATCACTTGCTCCACCACGGGATTGCGCAGCGAGTGCTGTTTGAACTCCTTGAGATACTTGTCGATGTCTTTAGGCGCATTCCACTTGGCGGTGTCGCTCGCCTCGCTGTGGCGGTCGTACACCACATAGCACGCCAACCACAGCGGCAGGGCACGAAACCGGTCTATGCTGTCGAGGTGCATGGCCTTCTCCCGGACTCGCGTGCGTATGCTCTCGTCCACCTCGCCGTCGAGTATCTTCCGTATGCGCACTTGGGTTGCTGCATCGATGTCGTCGGCGTTCCAGTGGTAGCCCATGCGCATGAGCGGCAGCAGTTTCTTAATGGCTTTGGCCGAGTAGGCTCCATAGTCGGCATCAAACGGCGGAAACTTAGCCATTGCATCGACAAAAGCCTCGCCAATATTGTGGCGCTTGGCATAGCGAGCGAGTGCGGTGCGCAGTTCGGTGCGGTCGCTCACGCTGTAGAGTATGTGCCACAGGCGTTCCTCTATGTTTTCATTTTCATTAAGGAATGTGGTGTCCACCCCTGCTTTCTGAAGACGTGCCAATATATTGCCGCGCGTCTCGTTGCAGGGATAGGCCCTGTCGCGCACATAGTTCCAGCGGTATGGAAGTTCTGCGCCCTTGCCCTTGGGCTTCTTCATGTTGAAGTATTTTGTGAGCAAGTCAGATTCCTTGATGTCGGCACGGTCGTTGAGCCAGTCGAACAGGCGTGCGCGACTCTCCTCGTCGGGTAGCAGTTCGGCGGTCACGTCGATATCGTCGACAGGTCGCCCTTCGCCGTCCACGCCCGACCTGTATATGCGTAGGTTGCCGACAAACTGCCACAGCCGAAACTCTTGATACAGAGGGTGCGACTTGGAGATGCACTTCACGTGTTTCTTTATCTTCTTGCCGTCACTGTCCAGACATTCATGGTATTCGTATGGACATTCGTCAATCATCGACTTTTTGCTCTTGAGCGGACGCTGATAGAAGATGATGTCGTCGAGAAGGAGATAAGTGAAGTCTTTCGAGGCAATAGACTGGCGAAAGGCATCATTATGTGGATACAGCTCGTTGATGCACTCGGCGTACAACTCACGGTCGCACAGCTCGGGCATAAACTGCTTTTGCTTTTCGAGGATAAGGCGCAGTTCGTCCTTGTAGAACTTGCGCTCGATGGTACGTACCAGTTTTCCCTTGATTTTCTGTTTGGGGTCACGCATAAGGACACCGAAGATATATTCGCCTGCGGTAAGCCCGGATGCGCTTATGTCTTCTTCCGTCTTAATCTTCAGCAGTCCCCAGTCGTCCTCTTTAGGCATACGGAAGCTTCTCTTCACATTGCCGTCTTTATCGGTCTTAGGTGTGCCGTCTTCATTCAATTGTGTAGTAACAACAAATTCTTTCACCTTACCAACCCAGTCAGGCTTTTGTGGAGCAGAACGGTGATATACCATTCCGTTTTCGAGCATGACATCGTACCACGTGTCCTTGCCCTTCTTGTCGCCCGTGTCCACCACGTCAACGACCTTTAGGGCGTAGTACTTCTCTTCTTTCGTCTTGTCCGTCTCAGTCTCTTCACCGCGAGTCTGGTAGTAGCCGCGCTTCTGGTTGAAGTTGAGGAGTATCCATGCCAGCTCCTGGCCGCTTATGCCCTCATGCGTTGCTTTCTGACGCAGGTAGTATATCGTCCAGTCGTATGGTATCTTTAGCCCAGCCTCCATCATTTCGGGATGTTCCTGCCAAAACATCTGCAGCATCTCATTGTAGGAGTCGGCAAAGAGAAATACGGGGTTGCCCTCAGCGTCTGCAGCCCATGGCAGACGGCACTCTATGCCCTTCTGGAATTTGCCGTAGCGGGTCAGCGCGTCGGCATAATGCCTTGGCAGGAATCCCATCAAAGACAAAACTCTGTGCAGACGCTCGCGGCGCAGCAGGTGTCGCTCGCGCAGTCGGCGCACGCCCCTATACTGCGTTCTGTCTTTTGTCTGCGACACGGTGTTGCCCTTTGCGAAGTCGCTCTGCATGGCCGCGTCCATAGGTATTATTCTGCTACCAGCGTCTGCTATGCCCAAGAGTTCGGGTACTGTTTCTTCTCTATCTTCACGGTTTACCACTGCCCAACCTATGCTGTTGGTTCCAAGATCAAGGCCAAGAATATTTTTTGTTGCCATAGATAATCGTTAGGTTTGTAATAGATTTATAGAACCCTCCTTATAGTCCTTCGCAAGGATTTTCATTCAAGTTGCGGTAAAAGGGCTGTAAATTAGGCATAAATTGTCATCAAAAATACAAAATAATATCGAATATGTTTTGAAGTTTCAATAAAACCTTGTATTTTCGCATCAGATTTTTAGCAAATCACAATAAGGATTATTCCGTTGTGAAAACATTAGGTCCCTTTCCCATCGTCCTTCAACGGTGGGATTTTTGTTGAATCAAACACGTGTATTGCACCAGAGCAGTTTTCAGACATAGTATATTGGGGGATGCTAATGTAGTCTCCACCGTCCCTATGCAGATGGAAAGATGAAAAAAATCCGCAGCCATGGCGAGCATGGTCTGCGGATTGCGTGTGTTATTTGTATTAGTAATGTTCAGAGAATAACTTCCACAAGTTTGCAGATATACATTCTGTAGCTTTGACGTCCTGTCTTTTTGTCGTTTTTCGACTTCTTTTCAGTCACATAGCCCGCTATGCTCCTTCAAAGAAGCTGGCAAAATCGCCTAAAATACAGGACAAACTTGAGGAACTTATTCTTTCACATTACTTAGTGCTTCCGTTAGTCGAGCTGAGCGAGCTTGTTGTCGGAACCGAGCACGTCGATAATCTTGTGCTTGTACATTTCCTCCATGATGTCGCGAGCCGGACCGCAGTACTTGCGGGGGTCGAACTCAGCGGGTTTCTCGGCCAAAGTCTTGCGCACTGCAGCGGTGAAGGCGAGACGAGAGTCGGAGTCGATGTTAATCTTGCACACTGCGCTCTTGGCTGCCAGACGGAGCTGCTCCTCAGGTATACCAACTGCGTCAGGCAGTTTGCCGCCATACTGGTTGATCATGTCCACATACTCCTGGGGAACTGAAGATGATCCGTGGAGCACGATGGGGAAGCCGGGGAGCTTCTTCATGATTTCGTCAAGCACGTCGAATGCCAATGGAGGAGGCACGAGGCGACCTGTCTTCGGGTCACGAGTGCACTGCTCGGGCTTGAACTTGTATGCGCCGTGGCTTGTGCCGATAGATATAGCCAGTGAGTCCACACCGGTCTTTGTGGTGAAGTCGATTACTTCCTCGGGCTTTGTGTAGTGGGAAACCTCAGATGCCACCTCGTCCTCAACGCCGGCGAGCACACCGAGTTCACCTTCAACGGTAACGTCGTGCTGGTGAGCGTATTCAACCACCTTCTTTGTCAGAGCGACATTCTCGTCGTAAGGCAGTGAAGAACCGTCAATCATCACTGAAGAGAAGCCCATGTCAACGCAGCTCTTGCACAGTTCGAAGCTGTCGCCGTGGTCGAGGTGCAGCACAATCTCGGGATGGTTGCAACCCAACTCCTTGGCATACTCAACGGCACCCTCTGCCATGTAGCGCAGAAGAGTCTGGTTGGCGTAGTTGCGTGCGCCCTTTGACACCTGCAGGATTACGGGTGATTTCAACTCTGAAGAAGCCTTGACGATAGCCTGCAGCTGCTCCATGTTGTTGAAGTTGAATGCGGGGATGGCATAACCGCCGTTGATGGCTCTCTTGAACATCTCGCGTGTGTTGACGAGACCAAGTGTTTTGTAATTTACCATGGTTCTAAATATGTGTTTTATTGTTAATTAGAAAATGCTTTCTCGCGCGTTTCTGTGCGCAAAGTTACGTTTTCCGATTGGCTCTGACAAGAAAAAGGAGTGCTTTTAAGTGCTGTTTTGTCGTGTTTTTGTGATTATTTTAATGTTGCCGAACGCTTTCTCTGCATTTTGTAAAACGCATGTTGCAAAGGAAATGAAGAACAAGGAAATGCAGAATGAAGAATCGCTGTGCGCAAGGGAAGGCTGCAGTGGGCGCAGCGTCTCGTTGCGTTCCGACTAAGGGGATATGATGTGGTATGGCTGGTATCTCCGCCGACCTCACTTGGCTAAGTGGCGGTAAAAAAAGGCGGCTCCACGGAAACGTTCGTGGAGCCGCCTTGGTGTTGTTGCCCGGCACTGTGTTGAAGCAGTGTGGCTTTTGCCCTATGGCCGTGTGCCGTTTAGTCTTTCAGTGCGTAGGTGATTGTCGTCACCACACGCAGTTTCTTTATGTACGGAGTGTTGTCGTCGCGGTTGTCAATGGAGAACTGTCCCTGTCCGGCACTCTGTATCTTTCCGAGTTTTGAACCGCTGTTCTTGGCGAATTGTTGGGCGGTGGACTTTGCGTTCTTTATGGCTTCTTCCATCATCTTGGGCTTCGTTTTCTGGAAAGCTGTGTATTCGTAGGTCACTGGATTGTTGTATCCGCCGTCAACGATGGCCACACCCTGCTGCAACAGTTCGGCCTGGCGGTCGATAATGCTGCGCACAAGCTTTACATTATTGGAAGTTACTGTGATTACCGACGTTACGTTGTAGCGAAACGGCATCTTGTTGGACACGTATTGGTCGGCGTTGAGGTCGATAACCACCGGCGAGTTGACCACAATCTCACTTTCCTTTATACCGTTCTGCACGAGAAATGCCTTCACCTTGCCCGTTGTTTCCTTGATATGCTTATACAGTTCGGGCAGATTGTTGCCTAACTCCTTGGTCATCACAGGCCATGTCACCTTGTCGGCCTCCACTTCGTGCTCGGAAAGACCCTTCACGGTGACGCAGCGGTTCTTGTCAGCATAGTTGTCGATGCCCATCTTTACGCAAAGACCCATCACCACCACTCCGATGGCGATGATTAATGATTCTTTAATCCTGTTCATAACGCTTGGTTTTTAGTGGTTTTACGTTGCGCCAAAGGTATGCAAAGTTCCTTTCAGGCCACTATCAGCCTCGTTTATTTAGGTATAATTAAGAGGTGCGGATAGCTCTTTTAACAAAAATTCCACGTAGTCAGGTTTGGTGTCAACGGCCAAGGTGGTGCAAGGGCGAGTGTACGGTTACTTGCGGAGTTCTATGCGAAACGTGGTGCCGACACCCAGTTCGGAACTCTTCACGAATATCTTTCCGTGGTGGTATTCCTCTATTATGCGCTTGGCGAGCGACAGTCCGAGCCCCCAACCGCGCTTCTTGGTGGTGAAGCCAGGGCGAAACACGTTGGCGATGTCTTTCTTTCGGATGCCTTTGCCCGTGTCCGACACCTCGACAACGGCCATGCCGCGCTGCTCCATTACGGCAATCTCTATCGCTCCGTTGGCTCCTCCCATAGCGTCAACGGCGTTCTTGCACAGGTTTTCTATCACCCATTCAAACAGCTGCGGACATATCTTGACCGTGATGTCATTGTCCGGCATGCGTTTGGTGAGCACGATTGACTTGGAAGTGCGCCTGTCCATATAGTCAATCACGTGGTCGGTCACCTCGTTGAGGCTCGTTTCCACTGGTTCGGGCTGCGAACCAATCTTTGAGAAACGGTCGGCAATGAGTTGCAACCGCCTCACGTCGGCCTCCATGTCGGGTATCAGCGTGTCGTCGGGATAGGACTCCTTCAGTATTTCCGTCCACGCCATGAGGCTCGAAATGGGCGTTCCCAACTGGTGAGCCGTCTCCTTGGACAGTCCAACCCACACTCTGTTCTGTTCGGCGCGCTTGGATGCGAGCAGCGCAAATATGGCCACAAGGACGAAAATGAGTACTACTGTGAGTTGTATGTATGGGTATGACGCAAGCCGTTTGAGCATGATGGAGTCGTCATAGCACACCGTTTGATAGTCGTTGGCGGCAGTCGGGTCTACCGGAGCCACCTTGATGAAGTTGCCGGAACCGCGCCATGCGTCGGCCAGCCGCGCCACATAGGCCATCGAGTCAGCCTCGTTTTGGGCGTTTATCTCGATGTTGCGGTAGTCCATCACATTGTTTTCCGCATCAAGAACAATTACGGGAATGGTGTTGTTGCCCTGGATTACTTTCAGCACAAGCGACAGGTCGGTGTTCTCGTCAGCCGTGCTGAGGGCACGAAGAGCCTGCGCCCACACTTCCATGTTGTAGCGCTCCTCCTTGGAAAGGTCGCGCACAAGGACATGGGACACCAGCAGTGACGCCACAGCTATGACCACTGCGGCGGCCAGCAGCACCATCTTGACCTGTCTAACCCTGTCTGTCCACTGCATAACGGGTGTGGCCTACTGTCAAAAGACTATTTCGGAAGCTCTGCTTCAAGCTTGATTACGGCTCCCGTGACGGGACTTACGGTGAGATGAGTGGTGCTCCGCTTGTTGAAGAGTTCGCCGCTAAGCAGTTCCACCTTGCCGAACTGTCCTGTGCTGAACTCCTCGCTGACAACCGTTTTGCTGCCGTCGGTAACTGTTGCCCGGGCTTTTCCGGCCACGTTGACATACACTCCGCTCTCCGATTCCTTCTTTTTCTTCGGCGCTACAGCGTCGTCCGGTGTTGTCGGAAGGCTGTGCAGGTCTTCAACAGTGAGGTAATAAGGTGCTCCGGAAAGGTCGTCCTTGTCAACGAAACCTAACTTCTGCGACAGCCGGAACAGCACCTGCTTGCTGATTTCTCCATCGGGGCACACCGTGACCGTATGCTCCGTGGTGTCCTTCGCTACAGTTCCCGTGAACAACTGGGTCATAGCCTGTTCCTGTTTGTCCAAGTTGGCCAGCATGATGCGCAACTGTTCGCCGTCTTTAGGCATGAAATCGGCCTCTCCACGGTTGAGTTGGTTCTTGCTGTCCCTTATTTCATAGATGTCCTGAGCCGTGAGTTCAGCCATCTTTGCCGTGCTTCCGGCAGAAAGGATGTCCGAGTTGAGATATTTGCGCGGGTCTTCGGGGTTAGCTTTTGGTGCGGCAACAAACTTAGCCGGGGCGTTGTCAGCGTCCTTGTTGGAGGCGTTGATGGCAAGAAGCCGGCCGTCGTCAGCCAGAGAAACGTTGGCTGCAACACTCTTTGCGTTGTATTTCACGGCGTAGGCACGCTTGGTGTCGGCCACGCCAAAGGTGGATATGTCCACTTTCGTCACGCGATAGGTCTCCGAAGGCTCTTGTTCCACCCCATTGACGCGCAGATAGCGTGCCGCATAGGTGCTGAACTGCCCCGGCGTGTATGTGGTTTTCTCCACCTGGACGGTAAAACGCAGTGCCGTTTTGGGCAGAAAGTATATCGCCCCTTCTGCGGTTACGCCCGGCACATAGGTGCTTATCTCCGATTGGGCCGTCGCTGCGGTTGCGCAAAGCAGCAGCGCCGGTGCCAGTAGTTTGCTCTTTAGCATATTTTTTTCGTGTGTTTTAGTCGTTCAACGCCTTGAATGCCTTGGGCAAAAAGGCTATTATGTCGCTTGCCACGAGGCTTTCCTCGCCCAGTTCCCTGGCTGCGAGGTCGCCTGCAAGGCCGTGCAGATACATTCCGAGCAGACAAGCGTCGGCCTGGGGATGCCCCTTGGCGAGCAGTGCGGTGACGATTCCTGTGAGCACGTCGCCGCTTCCGGCTGTGGCCATGCCTGCGTTTCCTGTGGAGTTGAACAGCACGTGGCCGTCGGGAAGGCACAATGCCGAGTGGTGTCCCTTTAATATAATGTATATCTGTTGGCGTTTCGCCATTTCAACGGCCTTTGACAGCCGTTCAAAACTGTCGGTGCAGCGTCCGGCCATGCGGTCAAACTCCTTCGGATGCGGTGTCATTATCATGCCCTGCGGCAGTTGCTGCATCCACGCACGGTGGTTTGACAGCTGGTTCAGAGCGTCGGCGTCGGCCACGATGGGGCATTGCGAACGCCTCAGTTGGGCAATCATGGCAATGGCCGCACCCTCCGACATTCCGAGGCCTGGACCTATGGCCAGCGCGTCGTAGTCTTCCGTTTCCACAGGTTCGGAGAATGCCGTCTCCTCTCGGTCGAGCTGCACCACCGCTTCGGGCACAGCCACCTGCATAATCAGGTTGTTGCCCCTCGGAGTGTGCACCGTCACCTTGCCGGCTCCGGCTCTCAGGCAGGCTTTGGCGGCCAGTATGGCTGCTCCGCCCATGCCGTAACTGCCGGCGATGAGCAGCGCATGGCCCATTTCGCCCTTGTGGGCAAACGGGTTTCGGGGTTGCAGCAGCGGACGGACGGTCTTTTCTTCGGCCAGGACATACTGTGTGTCCATGCGGTCTATGCCTTCCTTGCTTATGCGGATGTCGAGTGTCTTGAGTCGGCCGATGAACTGCTGGTTCTCGGGAAACAGAAACGATAGTTTTATGTGCTGGAGCGTGAGCGTGAGCGTGGCTCTGACGATGTGGGCACGCACGTTGAACGAGTTGTCCTCGGCCATCAGTCCCGACGGCACGTCGATGCTCACCACCTTGGCCGGCGAGTTGTTGATGTATTTCACCAGCGAGGCGAAGCCGCCGGCCAGCGGCTTGTTAAGTCCCGAGCCGAAAAGACCGTCGATGACCACCGTTTCGGCCGTCAACACGGGCGGGTCAAACTCCTGTGTCACCACGGTGAAGCTCTTTATGCGGCGGTTTTCCTCCAGTCGTTTCCTGTTTATCTCGCAGTCGGCAGACAAGTGGCTTGTTATGTTGAACAGATATGCAGTGACCGTATAGCCCTGTTCCACAAGCAGGCGGGCCACGGCAAGCGCGTCGCCTCCGTTGTTTCCCGGTCCGGCGAACACCACTATCGGACTGTTGGTGTCCCACTCGTCGGCAATGGCGTGGGCAAGAGCCTTGGCGGCCCGCTCCATTAGGTCGATGGAGGCTATCGGTTCGTGCTTGATGGTGTAGGAATCAAGCTCGCGTATCTGGGCACTTGTAAAAATCTTCATAGCGCAAAAATACAAAATTATTGTAAACCAGTGACTATGGATTGGCGGAATTTATGTAATTTTGCCACAAAATCGCCCAGTAAACATGGAAACTGTAAGAGTTGGAGACAAGACGTTTGAAACTTCAATAACCGAGGACGAGATAAAAAAACGCGTGAAAGCCGTTGCCCGACAGATAAGCGAAGACATGCAGGGGCGCAATCCGCTGCTGCTTGCAGTGCTCAACGGCTCGTTCATCTTTGCCGCAGACTTGATGCGTGAGATGGACATACCGTGCGAAATCTCTTTTGTCAAGCTTGCGTCGTATCAGGGAACCACCTCCACAGGTAAGGTTAAGGAGGTGATAGGCATCAATGAAGACCTGACCGGCCGCACGGTAATCATAGTGGAAGACATCGTTGAGACGGGACAAACCATACAGAGAATGAAGGAAACCCTCGGCACACGCAACCCCGAGTCGGTACACGTGTGTACTCTCCTGCTCAAACCCGACCGGCTGGAGCTGCCGTTGGACATCGAATATGCGGCTTTCACAATAGACAACGACTTCGTAGTGGGATACGGACTCGACTATAACGGACAGGGAAGACAGCTGAAAAATATATACAAGTTGGCCGGTCAATAAACGTAGGGCATACGTTTGCGACACAAAACCGGGGCATTTGCACTCCGTAACTCGGCCACTTACGATGGCTAAACGGGCCATTTACGAGACGTAACTCGGCCACTTTTCGGAGACCTCTGCAAACCTGCGGCTACAAAGGCTTTCCGCAAACCCGCGAAAAGGGAACTTAGAACAACACACTACAATAAATTTAAGGTAAAAGAAAGATGAAGAATATTGTCATTTTCGGTGCGCCCGGATCAGGAAAAGGCACACAGAGCGACTTGATGATTGAGAAATTTGGACTTGGACACATCTCGACAGGCGACGTGCTGCGCAACGAGATCAAGAACGGAACAGAACTGGGTAAGACCGCCAAGGGATACATAGACAACGGACAGCTCATTCCCGACGAACTGATGGTGAGCATCCTGGCCAGCGTGTACGACAGTTTCGGCAAGGACCACAAGGGAGTTATCTTCGACGGCTTCCCCCGTACCATACCGCAAGCTGAGGCTTTGAAGCAGATGCTCAACGAGCGTGGCCACAAAATCGCAGCAATGATAGAACTTGACGTGCCGGAAGACGAACTCATGACGCGTCTGATCAAGCGCGGAAAGGAAAGCGGACGCTCCGACGACAACGAGGAAACCATACAGAAGCGCCTCAACGTATATCGCAACCAGACTTCACCGCTCATTGAGTGGTACAAGAAGGAGGGTATACACAACCACATCAACGGACTCGGAGAGCTTGACCGCATATTCGGCGACATCTGTGCCGTGATTGAAAACCTCTAATAACCCTACATCGGGGTGGCTCTGTAAATTGCTTGGGCGGATTGATAATCAGCTTTTGAAGGTTGTTACATCAAATATCAAACAAACACTATGGTGGCAATTTATAGAGCCACCCTCAAAAAATAAATCGAAAAGAGACTATGCCGGAAACGAATTTCGTGGACTACGTGAAAATCTACTGCCGCTCGGGCAAGGGCGGAAGGGGGTCAATGCACCTGCGCCACGTCAAATACCAGCCCAACGGAGGCCCTGACGGAGGCGACGGAGGCAAGGGCGGAAGCGTGTATCTGCGCGGAAACCATAACTTCTGGACGCTGCTCCACCTGAAATACGAACGCCATGTGTTTGCCGAGCACGGCGGAAACGGCAGTCGCAACAAGTGTCACGGCACCGACGGCAAGGACGTATATATAGATGTGCCTTGCGGAACGGTGGTGTACAACGCCGAAACGGGCAAGTATATCTGCGACGTGACCCACGACGGACAGGAAGTGCTGCTGCTCAAGGGCGGCAGAGGCGGACTCGGCAACTTCCAGTTCCGCTCTGCCACCAACCAGGCTCCGCGCTTTGCCCAGCCGGGCGAACCGATGCAGGAGCTTACCGTCATTCTTGAACTCAAACTGTTGGCCGATGTGGGTCTCGTGGGCTTCCCAAATGCGGGCAAGTCGACGCTGCTTTCCACACTGTCGAGCGCACGCCCGAAGATAGCCAACTATCCCTTCACCACGCTTGAACCTTCGCTCGGCATCGTGGAATACCGCGACCGCCAGTCGTTTGTCATGGCCGACATTCCGGGAATCATCGAGGGGGCGAGCGAGGGACGCGGACTTGGACTGCGCTTCCTTCGACATATAGAGCGCAACTCACTGCTCTTGTTCATGGTTCCGGGCGATACCGACGACATAAAGCGTGAATATGAGATTCTGCTCAACGAACTTGGCAACTTCAACCCGGAGATGCTTGACAAGCACAGGGTGCTCGCCGTGACAAAGACCGACCTCCTGGACGAGGAACTGGAGGAGATGCTGCGCGAAACGCTGCCTGCCGACTTGCCGGTGGTGTTCATCTCGTCTGTGGCAAACAAGGGACTTGATGAACTGAAGGACGTGCTTTGGCGCGAACTGAACAACGAGAGCAACAAGCTACAGGGCATCACTGCCGAGGAAACTCTGGTGCACCGCGACAAGGACATGGCTCGCTTCAACGCTGAAATGAAGGCTGAGGGCGAAGACGAAGACATAGAATACATCGACGTCGAGGACGTTGACGACCTGGAAGACTTCGACTACGAGGAGGATTTCGATGAGTAGTGCGCTCCAACTGGTGCGCTACAGCGTGGGCAGTGGCGTCACAGCTTTCAGCACCACGCGCCACGGCGGTTTCAGCACTGGCAACTACGGCGAGATGAACGTCAATCAGTATTGCGGCGATGAACCCGGTGCAGTGGCAAAGAACCGCACTTTGCTGTGCTCAACGCTCGGCATAGCTGACGAAAGGCTCATTCTGCCGCATCAGAACCACGGCATTGAGGTGCGCCATATCGCCCCGGAATTTCTCTCACTGCCCGTCAACGTCAGGGCAATGTTGCTTGAAGGGGTAGACGCACTGATGACTGACGTGCCGCAGGTGTGCATCGGAGTGTCAACAGCCGACTGCATACCGATTCTTCTTTACGACTCTGCCAACCGTGCGTGCTGTGCTGTTCACTCCGGATGGCGCGGAACTGTTGCGCGGATTGCGCAGAAAGCAGTGGCAGCCATGGCTGCTGCCTACGAGACAAGGCCGGACGGCCTTAGTGCGGTGATAGGTCCTGGCATCTCGGTTGATTGCTTTGAGGTGGGCAACGAGGTGTATGAGGAGTTTGCTTCGGCCGGATTTGACATGCCGGACATCAGCCGCATGACCGACAAGTGGCACATCGACCTGCCGGAATGTTGCCGCCGCCAGCTCGTTGAGGCCGGACTGCATCCGGAAAACATTCAGATGTCGGACGAATGTACCTATTCCAACACCGACAAATACTTCTCTGCACGCCGCTTAGGGGCGGCTTCGGGACGGATATTCACGGGGATAATGCTCAACGGCTGACTCCCTTTAGATGTCCGATAAGCCTATTGGTAAGATAAAAGTCCTTTGAACATGAACATAACAAAGACAATTATACGACGGATAACGGTGGCTGCGATATTCTTGGCGACCGTTCCGCTTTCAGCAAAAGATACATTCACTCCGCTGGAGAAGCAACAGATAAGCATTGCCACGCCGGGACTGTTCAGCAAGTCGAACGCTTTCACCGTTGACTTCGCTGCGTTGGGCAAACACGGTTACTCTTTCCCTCTGCCCGTTGGTAAGGCTAAGGTGACGAAAGACAACGCTATAGAGATAACAACCTCAAAGGGTGATGCCGTGAAAGCCATGTTCGACGGTACGGTGAGGCTCTCTCGCCACCACAACTCAATGGGTAACGTGATTGTAGTGCGCCACGACAACGGTCTGGAGACCGTGTATTGGCGCAATTCGCAGAACCTTGTGAACGTAGGCGACCGTGTGAAGGCCGGACAGACGCTGGCTATCGTTGGCGGAGAGAACGGACGGACGCTCTGTATGGTGGCCATAATGGTCAACGGTGGCCGTATAAACCCCGAGATGATAGTCAATACAAACAGTCACAGGCTGCTGCAACAGACGATACTCTGCAAGAAGTCGGGCGCAAACGTAGACCTCAGCGTTACGAAAGAGGACAAGCAGAATTCGGCTTTGGCTTCTTCTGAGGGGAAAAACAACGGCAATCCGTTTGCCAACGGCAACAAAATGGTGTTGAATCTTGCCAGCTTTTCCCCGCGTGAGTGGTGCTATCCGCTGAAAGACAGCAAGGTGATAAGTCCTTTCGGCCGCAGGGGAGGTCGCAGTCATTCGGGTGTGGACATAAAGACTAAGCCCAACGACAATATCTGTGCAGCCTTTGACGGTGTGGTGACGATGTCACAGAAGTATGCAGGCTATGGCAATTGCATACGTGTGAAGCACAGCAACGGCATCGAAACGCTTTACAGCCACAACTCGAAGAATCTCGTGAAGGTGGGCGACAAGGTGAAAGCCGGTCAGGTGATAGCGCTTACCGGACGTACGGGGCGTGCCACGACGGAGCATCTGCACTTTGAATGTCGCATAAACGGCCAACCCTTTGACCCGGCCTACCTATTTGACCACAACAACCACGCTTTGCAAATGAAGGAAGTGACCTTCACAAAGAGCGGTAGTAGGGTGAAAATACATTCAAACAAGATTAGTCTGGCTCAAAAGCGGTAGACTGGACATCGCAAAGGACAGGACAAACTTTGCAGAGATGTATAGCTGAACATTGCGGAGAGCATAAAAGACATTGTAAAGAAGCATAAGAGCAAGGCTCCGATTCACTGTTTTGTGAGTCGGAGCCTTGCTCTTACTTGTCTTAAAGGTTGGAGTTTCGTATCGCAAACTGTTTGCTTGCGGCGCGAAACGATGCCGTTTCTTACTTGACGGTTGCGCTGATAACCGCCTTGCCTGCCGGGAATTTGGAGTCCTTCTCAAACAGTGGCGAGTATTTCCCCGATGGGAGATCAGACAGAACAAATGCGTTGCACTTGCGTCCTGCCACCACTTTGTCCGTAGTAGCGGTGTTTACGGCAGTGGCCACCACGTTGATCAGCGAGCCGAACAGACCGCCTCCGCTATTGCCAACGCTGGTGTCGACGCTGATTTTCCCCTCACGCGAGTAGAGTGTCTGCCCGGTTTTGGTGGAGCGCAACACGTATTTGATGTCAACAGACAGTGAGCCTCCTATGTTGTTGCGCTTCCAGCTGTTTATTATGGTGAACATCACGGCGTCGGCTCCGAGCACATTTCTGAACTGCGTGAGGTCGGTCTCAAGGAAGCGTTCCGCGTCGTATGCGCTTTCCTGCTGGAACATTTCCATGGTGAGGTAGGGCGAAAATACGTAGTATCCCTTCTCGCAGAGCGGCGTATACATTGTGGTGTAGAAGTAGTCCTTGGCTTCCACGTGGGTTGTCCGGTTGATTGGCGGCATGATGGCAATGGACAGAGGCTTCTCGTCATACATGGCCGGATACTGCTCGATGAGCGTCTTGGTCGTCGTCGAACACGACGCCAACACTATGGCAACCAGTGCCATCAATATGGTATTCTTCATTTTTCAAGCTGTTTAATGATACGTGAAATGTATTTCTCCGACTCGGGATAGGCTGATATTTCCTGCTTCAGGAAGCTGAGGCCCTCGTCCTTCTTGCCCGTTTTGTACAGTAGGTAGCCATATTCGGCGTACAGCCCCGGAGGCACAACGCCGCGCGTTCCACGCTGGTTCTCGGTCAGCTTCTTGTACTGTTCGAGCAGTTTCACCTGCAGCTCCTCGGTCTGCTTCTTGTCGTACTGGTATGTAGCGTCCTCGTAGTCATACCATGAGTACAGGCTCTTGGTTGTCGTGGAGCACGAAGCCAGCGCAAGAGCCACTATTCCCATAATGCAAATTTTCTTCATCACGGCAGATTTATTTGTTTAACTTCCTGTGTTGAAAGGAACACCTTCTTGTCATACAGTGTGCGCCCCGTCTCGTCGGTCACTTTCAGAGAGCGCGTGCCTACGCCTACTCCATACTGTGTTCCTCGGCGGTTGGACTTCTTCGCCTTCACAACCTTGGCTTCAAACGGCTGTGCATTGTCTATCGTGACGTTCACTTGCTTGCCTGTGTATTCCTTGGGGCTTATAAACAGCAGGTAGGCCATGTCTTCCTTGCCGCTCTCTTGTGCGACGGGAAGGTTCGCCCTGCATCCAGACAGTAGCAGAGGCAGTGCGAACAGAATCATAAGTTTTTTCATTTCGTTTGCTCAATTATGTAGTTACCCATATTGTTGGCGTCTATCGTCTCGGTGGTGGTCAGTTCCACAAACGAGTATTCCGTCTCCGGCGTGTCGCCGCCAGTTGAAATCACCTTGGCCTGACCCACGGTCTTGCCCGGCAGGGTTATCATTATGCCCGTCTGGGGGTTCTTCACCTTCTTTCCTT
Source organism: bacterium (assembly GCA_963630025.1). Lineage (GTDB taxonomy): Bacteria > Bacteroidota > Bacteroidia > Bacteroidales > Bacteroidaceae > Prevotella. Next base: position 33,253 of record CAVGKZ010000093.1, read on the forward strand.
TGGTCATCACCGAGAATGTCATGCCCTCCTTTATGCCCTGGCTCTTGCCTCCGGCTATGAGCGTGGCGTCGGCGTCGCGCGATAGGAAGTAAGTCTTCCACGGGCTGTTGGTACACTTGTTGATGATGTTCTCCACCAGCTGTCCCACTGCCTCCGATATGGCCTTGTCGCTAAGCGTAGCGTCGTAGTCGGCCTGACCTCCTACGCCCAGAGTCGTCTTGGCTGTTATCTCGGCCGAACCTTTGGCTTCGTCGGAGTAGATGATGAGTCCCGTAGACACGTCAACGAGCCTTATCGACACGGCAGCCTCGGCAGTCTGAGTCTTCTGCGATGAGAATACACCGTTCTTGCCAGTGTTCTTGCGTCCGAACTCCGTTATCGAACCTATTATCATGTAGTCTGCCCCGATGGTAGCCGCAGCGTCGCCGCCCTTCTTCTGGCACTCTTCGAGCAGCGTTGACAGGTCGTTGCGCTCCAGCAGCAGGAACTTTCCCGACGCAGCCAACTTGGTTGAGAGAATGTCGAGAGCCTGTTTGCCCATCGGGTCGTTCTCCTTGTCGTAGAAAATGCCCTTGGCATACTGCGTTTCGTTGGAGAAACGGCCTATGGCCACCTTTCTTTTCAGCACCATCCCGTCGTCCGTCACCTGCTGTGTGGGTGTTTCCACCACAACAGTCTTGCGTTGTGCCGAAACGCTTCCGACCAACGCCAGCAGCATGGCTGCCAATAATAGTCTTCTGTTCATGTGTTTTATGTGAATTATTTTGTTCGTTCGGTTGGGGCAAAGGTAAACATAAAAAGCGGAAAACGCAGTTTCCTGACATGAAAATGCTGTTGTCTGGTTTCAGAAGTTGCCTGTTCTTTTCGTCAAAATCCCTGTCGGGCGTATACTAAACGTCAATGCCATTGTCTGATTCTATAATGTCCTAATCCCAAAAATCAGTATGTTTTTTAGGATTGTAATCCCCCAAAAAAAGTATAAATTTTGGGATTAGGAATTAGGCTGTCCAATTTGATGTACTCATATTGCGAGAATCTCTTTTCTGCAAATAATTGACAGTTAGCGTATTATCGCGGAAAAACATTGAAAAA
>CAVGKZ010000094.1:0-40985 GCA_963630025.1 bacterium
TAACCAAGAAACACCTTGCCATCAAGCCTCTTTTCAGACTAGCAACAGACAATTTTTGATTTGGGTGACGCATTGACGAAGTCAGGAAATATATGAATTTTAATCCAAAAACGAGCGAATTTTACGCTTTTTTACAAAAGGTTACAATACGAAAAGCCCTCCACCTCGAACCTGTCACAAACTTCCGCTTGCGCTGTCATGGCATTTGCGACTTCGCCAACAGGCCACTTAAAAAAAACAAGACATGGAACAACGGTCAAAATAGAGAATACACTTATGATTAACAACAGCCTTTTGTCCGTTTTTATTCACATTATAATTCAATAAAGATCTTACGATGGACTCATCTCTTTATAAATCATTAGTCTACAACGTATTACAGCAGCAAAACTAAAATATATGCCCCGTTCTCTATATGAAAGTTGCCTGATTTCTATGAGAAACTTGGCAACTTTCTCATAGAAATCAGGCAACTTTTGTGGCAAAATTACGGCATGCCGTATTTTTAGTAAAGTATTTTTACTGATTGCTACTGGCGATAAATCAGTATCCGTAAGACAAAATCCGGGTCTGTCCGAAAACCAGTTTGCACAACTCTATATAGATAAGGAAACTGCACTTGACATAGCCTCGAAGAATAGACTTGCGCCAAATGATGAATTAAGTGTGGTTCTTAATCCTATTTCTTTTCTGCCGGGGCAGTCTGGTTGTTTCCCTTTGCAGCGTCAGCATTGCCAGCGGCTGGCTTAGTCTGACTTGCACCAAAACCGGGGAGGTTGTTAGGATTGGCCGTAGGATTCTCCACGCCTTCCATAACTGATTTTTCTGTTGAAGCCTGAGGAGCTACGTATGCGCAAGCAACGCTTATCACAACCATCGCAATAGCCAGTCCCCATGTCATCTTCTCAATAAAGTCAGTCGTCTTGCGCACACCACCGATTTGGTTGTACGAAGCAAAACTTGAAGAAAGACCTCCGCCTTTTGACTCCTGAATTAGCACGATGAAAATCATGAGCACCGCTGCGATTAGGATGAAGATCAGAAACAATGTGTAAAGTCCCATTTTGATTAATCTGTTTTTTTATTGTTATTTATTATAAGTTTCTCCAAGAAACGTATTTGGTCTGCAAAGTAAGCATTTTTTTTTGGATAATTCAAACTTAACCGCCGAATAATTTCTAAAGCCTTTGAATATCGTTCCTGTTTTATGTATATGCGTGCCAATGTTTCCGTGAAATAGCTTTCTTCACCGTCCTTGCCGTCATCAGCACTGCCGCCTGATATGTCATCTAACTGCGGAACGAACTGAGGATTTTCGTTGAGCACAATCTTCCCTTGTCCACTGTTGATGAAGTCGTCTATCAGATTCTGTCCTTTCATCTGCGGAGCATCGTCTTTGGACGGTTCATCCTCCTCACTCTCGAGTTCCATGAGATAAGCGACATAATCCACTGCAGCATCAGCCGGAGTGGGACGCCGTTTCTTGGACTCCCTTTTCAGCTCTTCCGTAGGCTCTTCTTTGGGTATCGTGTCGAGGAAATTGTCTATCAGCGAGATTGTCCTGTTCTCTTTTTGCTTGGCAGATGTTCCTTTGCCGTTGGCCGAGGCTTCTTTACGTTCCTTTGCAACGGGTGCCACACGGTAATGCGTAGCCTCAATCATCTGGAAGATTACACTACGGTCGGTTATGTAAACGGCGGCTCGGCGCAGTTCTTCGTCGAACGTAGGGTCGTGCAACAGATAGAGATTTTTGAGCATGAGCAACCTGGCCGTCTGGAAATAAGGGTAGACGGCCAACATGGAACGGAGTTCATAGAGAGACTCTCTGTCAAGTCGTTCAGTGTGGTTTATCAGCTCTGCTATGTCCATTGCGCCCGAATTACCAGTTGGCCACTGTTGCATTGAATATTTGGTCGGTTATTGTCTTCACCATCTGCGTCACAAGATCCTCCTGTACAGCACTGAGTGTCTGTGTGTTTTCATAGGTTGCGTTAGCCGTAAACTGCCTTTCAAAATCTTCCTTATGATTAACGTTGTTGGTGAAACGCACGTTTACAGTCATTGAAAGTTCGGTCTGAGCAGAACTTCCTGCGCTGGTCACGGCCTTGTTGCGCTGGTTGTATTGCGTAATTTCGCCCTCAAGCTTCAGGTCACCATTGCGCTTCACCTGTATGAGACGGGTGTTGTCGGCATACATGTCCTTCAACTTGTTGTTGAAAATGCTTGCCATCGGTCCCCAAACATAACTTGAACGTATGGGGAATTCAGCTATCTGTATAGTCTTGGTCTTGGTATAGTCGATGCTTGCCCCGTTGAACTTATATGAAATGGAGCACGCAGCAAGCAACGCCACGGCAAAGCATACGGCTGCGGTTCTTAGCACAGTCGCCATTCTTGGTACTTTCACACGCTGTATATCGAATACTTTAGAGCACAAAGCCGACACACAGGCTGACAATACACCGCACTTTTGTACGCTGCCTGCCATACCGTTATCTGTCTTTTGCCGTATAGTTCTGTCCTTGCTCATTCCGTTTTTGATTCCGTTATCCATAGATGATACGCATGCCGCACCCCTACTCTTCTTTGTTCTCTAACCCGAATTGCTTTATCTTCCTGTAAAGCGTGCGGTCGGATATACCAAGTTCCCTGGCTGCTTTCTTGCGGTTGCCGCCATTGCGCTCAAGAGCCTTTTCAATCATCTGCCGTCCAAGTACGGTCAAATTCAGGTTTTCCGGCTCTTTCTGCGGCTCTATATACTCCTCCGCTTCAGCCTCTTCAACATCGGGTTTAGTCGGTTGCTGTATATATATGTGTGGATGCGATGCCGCCGGAGACGTCGCAGACAGGTTCGTTTCACTGTCTTCCCTAATGGTTCGTGTGCCCCCCGACTGCTCCATCTGCTTCTTCATAGCAAGCATCTCGCGTCGGAGTTCACCCACATTGCCGCGCAACTCAAACAATATTTTGTAGAGGATTTCCCTTTCGCTCTCAAAACTATGGTCAGTTTGCTTGGTTATGGTAGCAAGTTGAGTGCTCTCTTCGTCCTTCGGAATGAAGTGTGACAGTGTCTCCTCGTCGATGAGCCGCTGGGGACTCAATATCGAAACCTGCTCCGTTATGTTCTTCAGCTGCCTTACATTGCCCGGCCACTTGTAGTGCAAGAGCATCTGTTTGGCACCTTCGGTCAGAGTAACCTTTTCCATTCGGTACTTCTCTGCCATCTGCATGGCAAAGAGTCTGAACAAGAGAGCTATATCATCCCCACGGTCGCGTAGCGGAGGCATCTGTATAGGTATAGAGTTAAGGCGGTAATAAAGGTCTTCCCTAAACCGTCCTTCGCTTATCGCCTGCTTTATGTTCACGTTTGTAGCTGCTACAATGCGCACATCTGTCTTGCGCACTTCCGTTGCACCCACAGGTATATACTCTCCTGTTTCAAGTACACGCAGTAAACGAGCCTGTGTGGCTATGGGTAGTTCGCCAACCTCGTCAAGAAACAGAGTACCTTTGTTTGCCACGCCAAAATATCCAGGACTGTCGTTGACGGCACCGGTAAACGAACCTTTCACGTGGCCAAACAGTTCACTGTCGATGGTGCCTTCGGGGATGGAACCGCAGTTTATCGCGAAATATTTCTCACGCTTGCGCGGAGAATTGTCGTGTATAACGTGCGGAATTATCTCCTTTCCCACACCACTCTCACCGACAATAAGCACACTAAGGTCTGTTGGAGCAACCTGGAGGGCTACGTCAAGCACATGATTCAGCGCATCGCAGTTGCCCACGATGTTGTATCTCTGTTTTATGGCTTGCAATTCAGAAGCTTTCATTTATACGGCAAAGTTACATAATTTATTTGAAACTTACTAAGTATAGCGTCAGTAAAGAAAATCAGGACACCACAATATTCTCCTTTTCACTTTCCCGAAAAACGACAAAATTTTCAGATAACGCCAACTTGCACAACTGCCACAATAAACATTAAGAGGCCGGTTCAGATAGAACCGGCCTCCTGTAAATGTAGCGAATATTTGGTGAATGTCTGCACCGTTCAGTCCTGCGACTTCCACACAGACCTCTCACCGTTTTTGTTTTATTGCGCTTTCTTTTCGATTAGTTCTTGAAGAAATCTTTCACATCTTCATTGGGAACCATCTGCTCGTCAAAGATGTAAGCACCAGTCTTAGGGCTCTTTACCATCTTGATGACTTTTGAGTATGCGCGACCATCCTTTGAGCCTTCGTGGAGGGTTGCGACGGTTTTCTTTGCCATATTCTAAAATCCTTTCAAGAGTTTATTTGATTTCTTTATGAAGTGTCATCTTCTTCATGATGGGATTGTACTTCATCAACTCCATTCTCTCTGGAGTGTTTTTGCGGTTCTTTGTCGTTACGTAACGGCTTGTTCCGGGGAGACCGCTGTTCTTCATTTCGGTGCATTCCAGAATAACCTGCACTCTATTGCCTTTGGTTTTCTTTGCCATGATTATTAGTCTCCTATAACTTTGATGTCTTTCCAGTCACAGTAGCCTTTTGCTACAGCCTGCTTCAAGGCTGCATCCAAGCCTACCTTATTTATGAGACGCAGACCTGCGGCGCTGATCTTAAGGCTTATCCAGCAATCTTCCTCCACATAGTAAAACTTCTTGCGGAACAAATTCACGTCAAAGGTGCGCTTTGTGCGGTGCTTTGAGTGTGACACATTGTTGCCTATCTGTGTCTTTCTTCCTGTGATTTGACAAATCTTAGACATGTCTATCTATTCTTTCTTTTTTACTTATTAGTAACTTATTCCAAACAAGGCGCAAAGTTATATGTTTTTTTTGAAAGGAAAGAACATTCGCTTCTAAAAATCAACAAATTAAGATTTATTTTCGCGTCTTGCGCCCGAATAAGGCATTTTGCAGCGTTATCCCTCCTTGTTTGCGTCATCTTTTTCCTTCAGGAAATCCAAGAACATCTGCATACCCTTATTGGTTGCGATGGCGAGATTAATATCTCGTCCGTGGTCTTCCTCCACCTTCATTGTTCTGATGTCACCCTCCGAACCGCAGGCAAGCCAGATTGTTCCGACGGGTATTTCCTTTGTTCCGCCTGTCGGCCCTGCAAATCCCGTAGCGGCGATGGCATAATTTGTGGCGAGAGCCTTGCAAGCTCCGACGACCATAGCCTTAGCCACTTCCTCACACACTGCGGTTTTCTCCTCAAGCAGTTGTGCGTCGACACCAAGCAGTGATGCTTTCACCTCGTCTGTATAAGAGATAATACCGCCCTTGAAGTACTTGGATGCGCCCGGCACTGCTATGATAGCCTCTGCAATGCGTCCTCCTGTGCAGCTTTCCGCCGTACCCAATGTTTCTTCCCGTTCCCAAAGCAGCTGACTAATCTCCCTGCTTGTTATTTTGCTTTCAAAATCCATTTTATATTTCGTCTATTTGAATGTTACTTTAGAAAATGCAGGTTTGTCTATGCTGCAAAAGTCTTTGTCGAGGTATTTGTAGTAGCCCGTGATGCCTATCATCGCCGCATTGTCGGTGGTATAGCTGAATTTGGGTATGTATATCGTCCAGCCATACCTGCGGGCATGGTCATGGAACGCATTGCGAAGTCCGTTGTTGGCACTAACGCCACCGGCCACAGCCACATGCTTGATGCCGGTTTGCTTCACTGCCATGCGCAGCTTCTTCATCAGTATGTCCACTATGGTGTATTCCAGACTTGCTGCAATATCGTTTTTGTGGTGCTCTATGAAGTCAGCGTCCTCCGCCACCCACTCTCTAAGCGAATAGAGAAACGAAGTCTTCAGTCCACTGAAGCTATAGTCCATTCCCGGTACATGCGGTTCGGCAAACTTATAAGCTTTTGGATTGCCTTGCCGTGCGAGTTTGTCTATTATTGGGCCTCCTGGATAGCCCAATCCCATAACCTTTGAACACTTGTCGATAGCTTCTCCAGCGGCATCGTCAATCGTTTGTCCGAGCACCTCCATATCATTGTAAGCATTCACTTTCACTATCTGCGAATTGCCTCCACTAACGAGAAGACAAATAAACGGCAGTGGCGGCGCAGATGTATCATCATCGCTTTCCTTGATAAAGTGAGCCATCACATGTCCCTGCAAATGGTTTACGTCAATCAGCGGTATTCCGAGCGAACGTGCAAAGCCTTTCGCGAAGCTGACTCCCACAAGCAGCGACCCCATAAGCCCGGGACCTCTGGTAAACGCCACCGCCGAAAGCATATCTTTGCTTATCCCTGCCCGTTTCAAGGCCTGGTCAACCACCGGCACAATATTCTGCTGGTGCGCCCTTGAGGCCAACTCAGGCACAACGCCACCATAAGCCTTGTGAACCTCTTGGCTGGCTGTCACATTGCTCAACAGCACACCGTCACGCAACACTGCCGCCGACGTGTCGTCGCAACTGCTCTCTATACCTATTATATATATGTGTCCGTCTTTCCCGTCCATATACGTATGCGAATCTTTATGCACTCAATATCTCAACGCCGTGTTCAGTCATAAGGAATGTGTGTTCCCACTGGGCACTCGGTTTCTCATCACCGGTAATCACTTCCCAACCGTATTTATCGTCAGCATCGATGAACACTTTCCATGTCCCCATGTTTATCATCGGTTCGATGGTGAACACCATGCCAGGTACAAGCAGCATGCCAGTGCCCTTATGGCCGAAGTGCATCACTTCCGGTTCGTCGTGGAACTTTATCCCTACCCCATGACCGCACAACTCGCGCACCACGCCGTAGTGATACTTCTCCGCGTGTTTCTCAATCGCGTGGCCTATGTCGCCCACGAAACTGTATGGTTTGGCTGCTTCCGCACCTATCTCAAGACACTCCTTTGTCACTCTCACGAGCTGTTCTTTCTCCGGCGTTGTCTTGCCGATGATGAACATTCGGGATGCATCGGCATAATAACCGTCAAGGATTGTGGTGAAATCTACGTTCACGATGTCGCCCTCTTCGAGCACATCCTCTTCTTTTGGTATACCGTGGCAAACCACTTCGTTGATGCTCGTGCAGACGCTCTTCGGGAAACCTTCGTAGTTGAGGCAAGCCGGTATGGCTCCATGCGACGTGCAATAGTCATAGCATATCTTGTCTATCTCCAGCGTGTTCATGCCGGCGTGTATCTGCTTTGCCACTTCGTCGAGAACACCAGAGTTCACAACTCCGCTCTTGCGTATACCTTCAATCTCTTCCGGAGTCCTTATCAGGTCGCGTGTCGGCACAAGCTTACCCTTGTTTTCCCAGTACATCACCTGCTTGTCTAGCTCTGTCGGCTCTGTTCCAGGCAGGAGGTGCCATCTCTTTTTCTTTCCAAACATCGTTCTAATACTTAATAAGATGATGCAAAATTACAACAATTCCGCATAAAACGACTTATGTCTATGTTTTTTTATAGAACCACCCTGTACCGAAAAGAGGCCGCAAGATGGCAAAACGCGACCCATAGTATTCTGTTATATTGTTGCGGTGGAAATTTTAAAGCCCACCTATACAGAGGGACACATCTCTTTTTTGAGACAAAACATTGTCATTTTCTCCTTTTTTCCCTAACTTTGCCATCCGTGAAAACCTCTTTGGCCGTACATCTTTAGTACACGATGTATGGAGGTTGGAGCAAAGAAAGTGTCACACGATATATTCGTACAAAAACATAAAGGTAATGAAAAGTATTAGTTTAGACATCACAAAGGCCGCACAGTTTCTGAAAGAAGGTGCGGTGGAGAGTTACGAACCCAAGGCCAAGGCAGCGCTGGAAGCACTGGAAAACGGCACTTGCCCAGGCAATGATTTCCTCGGATGGCTGCATCTGCCGTCGTCAATTGACAAGGACTTTATCAAGAAGATACAAGATTGCGCCGACACACTGCGTAGCAACTGCGAGGTGGTTGTAGTGGCTGGCATCGGCGGAAGCTATCTTGGAGCACGCGCGGTGATAGAATCTCTCAGCAATTCGTTTGCATGGCTTGTGGGCGACAAGAAGAATCCCACCATCATGTTTGCCGGAAACAACATCGGCGAAGACTATCTGGCTGAGCTTACCGCATATCTCAAGGACAAGAAATTCGGTGTGATAAACATCTCCAAGTCGGGAACAACCACCGAGACTGCCCTTACTTTCCGTCTGCTCAAGAAGCAGTGCGAAGCACAGCGCGGCAAGGAAGAAGCAAAAAAGGTGATTGTTGCAGTGACCGATGCCACCAAGGGTGCCGCACGCGCAGCTGCAGACAAGGAAGGATACGCTACATTTGTAATCCCAGACAACGTAGGTGGACGTTTCTCTGTGCTCACTCCTGTTGGACTGTTGCCCATAGCTTGCGCCGGATTTGACATCGAACAACTCGTAAGTGGTGCCACCGACATGGAGAAAGCCACAGGCAAGGACGTGCCGTTTGCCGACAACATCGCCGCACAATACGCTGCCGTGCGCAACGCCCTGTACAACGAAGCAGGCAAGAAGATAGAGATAATGGTGAACTACCAGCCCAAGCTGCACTTCTTCAGCGAGTGGTGGAAACAGCTCTATGGCGAGAGCGAGGGCAAGGACGGCAAGGGTATCTTCCCCGCATCGTGCGATTTCACTACCGACCTGCACTCCATGGGACAGTGGATTCAGCAGGGCGAGCGCACCATCTATGAGACTGTGCTCAGCGTGGAGCAGCCCAACGAGACTCTGCTCTTCCCCAACGACGACGAAAACCTCGACGGTCTGAACTTTCTGGCAGGCAAGCGTGTTGACGAAGTTAACAAGATGGCTGAATTGGGAACTCGTCTGGCTCACGTGGACGGTGGCGTTCCAAACATACGCATCAGCGTTCCGCAGCTCAACGAATACTACATCGGTCAGCTCATCTACTTCTTTGAGATTGGTTGCGGCATAAGCGGAAACATCCTTGGAGTTAATCCGTTCAACCAGCCTGGTGTGGAAGCCTACAAGAAAAACATGTTCGCCCTGCTCGACAAACCCGGTTACGAGGCAGAAAGCAAGGCAATCAAGGAGAGAGCAGGACTGTTGAAATAATGGCTATGGCACAGACAACAATATTCAATGAGGCCATAGCAAGATACAGGGACAAGCACGGCTTTGGGGCACTAAGCCCCAAGGCCGTGCTTTTTGATATGGACGGAGTGCTTTACAACTCCATGCCCAACCACGCAAAGAGTTGGAACGTGTCGATGGCACGCTTCGGCATAGACATGAGCGAAGCTGACGCCTATCGCTATGAGGGGATGCGCGGTGTGGAAACCATCAAGATGATGGTACAGGAGCAACAGCACAGACAACTGACAGACAGTGAGGCGCAAGAAATGTATGATGCCAAGTCGGCTATGTTTGCCAGTTGCCCCACGGCAAGCATCATGGACGGAGCGAAAGACCTGCAACAAATTATAAAGAACGACGGACTTAAAATCGTTGTTGTGACCGGTAGTGGCCAGCACTCACTGCTTGAGAAGTTGCAACGCGACTTTCAAGGACTGGTGACGCCGGGATTGATAGTGTCAAGTTTCGACGTTGAGCACGGCAAGCCAAATCCCGAGCCTTACCTCAAGGGACTTGAAAAGGCAGGAGTGGAGCCTTGGCAAGCCGTAGTGGTGGAGAATGCTCCGCTCGGGGTGAGGGCTGCTGTGGCTGCACGCATATTTACCATTGCCGTAAACACCGGTCCACTGCCCGACAGCCAGCTTGCTGACGAAGGCGCAAGCCTTGTTTTGCCCAGCATGAGAGCCTTGGCCGACTGCTGGAAAGACTTTCTTTCATGCACGTCAAAGCCTTAGTGCACGAAAGAAAGTTTCCCTAAAAAGATTCATCCTCGCCATCTTGCGAGTCGATTTTCGAGGCCGATGCACCCTCATGAGTGCATCGGCGTAGCAAGGGTTTAGGTTAACGTACCGTTTCGCTGGTGATAAACTCGTCAAACTTGTCGCGGTATCCGTTGAACACGTTGACATCCACCTCGCCGGTTATGCCCTTTACACGGCCGTCGGGACACAACTGCCAGTAAACCAGCCGCACATCAGGCTTGTACTCGCCGTAGCGAGCTATCCATACATTGTAGTCGCGCTTAATGTCTGGCATCTGTGCTATATATTTGTTTACGAACCGTTGGCTCACATATAGCACCGGACGAACGCCGACTTTCTGTCTAACTGTTTCCATCCAAGTCCTTATGCTTCTGAAAAGCGCGTTGATGCCTCCCATTTGCTCTATCTGCCGGTCTGTCGGTTCAACGTCCAATACCGGAGGCATGTCTCCATGTCTGAAAATGGTGTGACGTAGGAAAAATTCAGCCTGGCTTTTTGCTGATGAACGCACAGAATAGAAGTGGTAAGCTCCTGTCTTGATTTTATATCGGTGCGCCTGATTGTAGTCAGACTGGTAGTAAGGGTTGCGTATGGACGTGCCTTCCGTTGACTTAATGTACACGAAAGACACGGGATAGTCAACCTCGCCGCGCACAGTCTTGCGGCTTATGCTGCCAAGGCTTGTGATTCGGAGTTGGTTCCAGTGTATCGGATAGTACTTACGTCCCTTGCCGTGCTGGTAGCGCGATATGTCAATGCCGTAAATGCGCTCTGACGTGTAGCTCATCCGTTCGCCCAAATACTTGTCGCCGCGCCACTCGCCTACCCTCAACCGCCGGCTGTCAAGCGAAAAGCCGAAGCCTTCGCGCTGCCCGTCAGCCCAACGCCCTTCATAGTAAGTGCCGCAGGAGTCGGTGAAACTACCGTGCCCCGAAGCCTGAAGGTAGCGGTTCATCTGTCCGATGTACGTGCCGCCGCTGCTTACCGCACGCCCTGCCACTATCGTGTCGCCGCTCCACTGTCCGCAAACAACAGTGCGCCCGGAGTCAAGCAGCGATATTCCGGGACCCGAACGGGCAGCTTTCGACCACCGTCCCCACCGCCACTGACCTCCAAACGTGCTGACGAACACTGGCGAAGGTACGATTTCGGAAGCCAAAGCCTTCGTGGCAATGCGTCTGACAACCGTTCTTTTGCCAGAAAGAATCTCATCGAGAGCGGCAACCAGACGCTTGTGCTCTGCTATCTGTGTGCTCAAGGACGTAGCAATGCCGGCCACCATGTCGAAACCCTCGTCATGCACGTCGTGGACGCCAAGGAAATAGTCGGTCTCCGCCCTCGATGCTTCCATAAACTCCAGCTCCTGCGCAAGTTTGTACCGCGTCTTGGCCATCGCAATGCGCAGTAAGCCACCAGGAAGCCGCTCCAGTCTCTCGGCAATATGCACCGAGTCGGCATACAGGGACAGCCCGGTGAGGGTGCTGTCGGAGGCCATTCCACAGAAAAAGGCCACCGCTTTCCCGTCAACACACAGTTCGTTGCGCGAACCGGTCTCCACCATTTGCGGCATTTCTCCGCCCTTTAGCAACGGCCAGCACAGCCAGCAAGCCACGCAAACCGTCAAGGCGACCAAGCCCAATAGGCATCCGCGCTTGGCCGTAGACCTCCTTATCGTTATATACTTAGCCATTGGTTTCAAACGTAACCCATAATATTTTGTTGTCTGTCACGGTGGTAATTTACAGAACCCACCTCAAAGTACAAATGCTTAAGCCACGACCGGGACAGCGAAGCCACCCGACCTTGGATTAAGCATTGTGTGAGTATTGTTATGCAAAGATGCGCCCTACCCGTTCATTGAAAGCAGGAATTCCTCGTTGCTCCGAGTCTGCACGAGCCTGTCGCGCACCGTATTCATGGCCTCAATCGGGTTCATCTCGCTGATGAACTTGCGTATAATCCACATACGGTTGAGCGTTGTCGGATCCTGAAGCAAATCGTCACGACGAGTGCTCGACTGTACAAGGTTGACAGCAGGGAAGATGCGCTTGTTGCTGAGTGCCCTGTCAAGCTGCAACTCCATGTTTCCCGTACCCTTGAACTCCTCGAAAATCACCTCATCCATCTTGGAACCAGTGTCAATGAGGGCAGTTGCGATGATAGTGAGCGAACCTCCGTTCTCTATGTTGCGCGCAGCACCGAAGAAACGCTTTGGCTTTTGCAGCGCGTTGGCGTCAACACCACCGGTGAGCACCTTTCCACTGGCCGGGCTAACGGTGTTATAGGCACGTGCGAGGCGCGTTATAGAGTCGAGGAATATCACCACGTCGTGGCCACACTCCACCATACGTTTGGCTTTCTCCAGCACTATGCCGGCTATCTTCACGTGACGGTCGGCCGGCTCGTCGAATGTAGAGGCGATAACCTCGGCATTGACAGTGCGGCTCATGTCGGTCACTTCCTCCGGGCGTTCGTCTATGAGCAACATCATCAGGTATGCCTCGGGGTGGTTGGCCGCTATGGCGTTGGCAATGTCCTTCATGAGGATTGTCTTACCCGTCTTTGGCTGTGCCACTATCAGGGCGCGCTGTCCTTTACCTATAGGTGAGAACAAGTCGACAATGCGCACACTGGGGTTTGTTGTGGCCTTGTCGCCACACAACATGAACTTCTCGTCGGGGAACAGCGGCGTGAGATGCTCGAAAGACACGCGGTCACGCACTTCAGCCGGTTCGCGTCCGTTTATGGAGTCCACCGTGCTGAGGGCAAAATACTTCTCATTGTCGTGAGGAGGACGCACGGTGCAGCCCACCACGTCACCTGTTTTCAGCCCATACTTCTTTATCTGCTGCGGCGAAACGTATATATCGTCGGGCGACGACAGATAGTTGTAGTCACTTGAACGCAAGAATCCGTAGCCGTCGGTGAGCACTTCCAGCACTCCGTTGCCCTTCACGATGTCGGCAAAGTCGAAGGTTTCGTGCGATGCCGGTGCGTGCTGCTGCGCCACAGGAGCCACATAGTTCTGCTCGCGCTGGTGAACAGTGGGGCGGTCGAATATGTCCAGTGTGGGCAAAGCTCCCTGGTCTTCTATCGGAAGGTCTACCACGGTGATGAAATCGGTGCCGTCGCCAGGGTCGCCTGCCCACACTCCGTCGAGCGATTTGCCCGTTGCAACGGCAGAACTCTCGTTGTGTTGCGCCAGCTTCTCCTGGAGCTGTGCTATCGACTGGCTGTCGGGAGCCTGCTCCTGTGGCTCTGCCTGTGCCGAAGCAAGTGTCTCTTCCGGCACTGCGGTCATTTCGGGTTCACCGGTGGTTGTAGTGTTCATATTGTCGTTATCCGCATTTGCCTCGACTTCAGCGTTTTGTCCTGCGGCAAGTTCGCCAGCCTCTTTTGCGGCGGCTATTGCTGCCAGCTCGGCCTTCGACTTGCGGCCACGATGCTTGGGGAACGCTGCCAACGGGTCCACCGGAGTTTCCACTGCGGGAGCTTCCTCTGCGGCGTCTTCCTGCGGTCTGTCAATGGGAAGGTCGGCAAAAAGCGAAGGTATACGGTTTTCCATGGGACGGTTTTGCTTGTTTTTCAGGTCGAAATTCTCACCGTCTTTACCGTTTACGGTGTATACTTTGTTTGTGTCTTTCTTTACTATACGTGTTCTTTTCTTCTTCGGTGCTGCAAGTGCACTGGCCGCACTGTCTTCAGCAGCCTTGTCCAGAATGGCGTAAACCACAGTTTCCGTGGTATCGTCCGGATGCACATTGACACCCAACTGCTCGGCGATGGCGGTCAACTGACCCATATCCATCGTTTCAAGTTCTTCCTTTTTATACATAATGTGTTGTCAGAATTTTGCTTCTAAACGGGGATTTTTAAAATGGAATCTAAAAATTAGCTCTTGTATTGTCACTACGGTGGGAATTTTCAGAATCCACTTTCATGAGATTATAGAAACGTTTCGCGAACGGAAACGCTGTTTCTTTGAAAAACGCTGCAAAGGTAATATTAATTCCTATCACAGACAAATCTTTTTTCCATATTTTTTCAGTGCGGTAACCGTGAGTTTCACATAGGTCAGCATACGTATGTGGCATTGCTTTCTATGATATTTATATGACAAAGCCATAACAGTCATACACCCCACTTAGCCAACAATCGAACGAAACCATGCCATTTGCGAGTCGTAACTGCGCCATTTACGCATCAAAAGTAGGCAACTTTCGGGTCGAAAGTGGGCCACTTTTGACCCGAAAATAGGGCACTTTTGTATCGGGCTAATCCTCAACAACTTACAAAGCACGGTTTTTGACTACAAGAAGACACACGATTTTCGATGCAAGACCGCGTTTTCACGATTTTTAATCGTGCGTAAAATCTTGACAAAAGCAGTCTATCGGACAATGCCACCACGTGTGTTTTTTCTTCGCAAAGTTCAAAATAAATGGAGCAAGGTTGAGGTCGTTTATAAAAAAAACGAGTAACTTTGCATCTGTTACCACGAGGTATATATAAATAATGTACGCAAGAACATATAAATAAGGTACGTAACAACGCATAATAAACAAACAGGATTATGACAATCGATCAATTCAACTTTGCCGGCAAGAAGGCAATTGTTCGCGTGGACTTCAATGTTCCATTGGATGAGAATGGTAAGGTAACAGACGACACCCGCATCCGCGGCGCTCTTCCCACTCTGAAGAAGGTGTTGGCCGACGGTGGTGCTCTGATAATGATGAGCCACATGGGCAAGCCCAAAGGCAAGGTGAAGCCCGAACTCTCACTGAAGCAGATTGTGCCTAACGTGGCTGCCGCTCTGGGAGTTGACGTGAAATTCGCTGCCGACTGCGGCAACGCTGACAAGGAAGCTGCTGAACTGAAGCCCGGAGAGGCTCTGCTGCTCGAAAACCTCCGCTACTATCCCGAGGAAGAGGGCAAGCCCGTCGGCATAGACAAGGCTGACCCTGCATACGAGGATGCAAAGAAAGAGATGAAGGCACGCCAGAAGGACTTCGCCAAGAAGCTGGCTTCATACGCTGACTGCTACGTTATGGACGCTTTCGGTACAGCTCACCGCAAGCATGCGTCTACCGCAGTTATCGCAGACTACTTCGACGCTGACCACAAGATGCTCGGCTACCTGATGGAGAAGGAAGTCAAGGCTGTTGACAACGTGCTCAGCAACATCAAGCGTCCGTTCACCGCTATCATGGGTGGCTCAAAGGTGTCTACAAAGATTGGAATCATCGAGAACCTTCTGGGCAAGGTGGACAACCTTATCCTCTGCGGCGGTATGACCTACACATTCGCCAAGGCTCAGGGCGGCAACATCGGCAAGTCTCTCTGCGAGCTTGACAAACTGGATGTGGCTCTCGACGTGATGAAGAAGGCTAAGGAAAACGGCGTGAACCTCGTGCTCGGCACTGACTGCATCGCTGGTGACGACTTCAAGAACGACTGCAACACACAGGTTTGCCCGGCCAACGACATACCCGAAGGATGGGAAGGACTGGACGCAGGACCCGAGACCCGCAAGGCTTTCGCTGCCGCTATCGAAGGCGCAAAGACCATTCTGTGGAACGGACCTGCCGGAGTGTTTGAGTTTGACAACTTCACTGGCGGTTCAAAAGCCATTGCCGACGCTATCGCAAAGGCTACAGCCAACGGAGCTTTCTCGCTCATCGGCGGTGGCGACTCTGTGGCTTGCATCAACAAGTTCGGCATGGCCGACCAGGTTTCATACATATCTACCGGTGGTGGAGCACTGCTCGAAGCCATCGAAGGCAAGGAACTGCCAGGCGTTGTAGCCATAAAGGGCAAGTAAAAACAGCTGAAACAACAAGCCTGAAACAGGCATCGAGGGTTGTCCGGACGCAAATTCGAACAACCCTCTTTTCAAATTTCGACCGGCCAACCGCTGTCCGCAACCTCAATGACGGCACGCTAACCGTGGGCCAACCCAACCAAAAGCACCACACAACAAGACAATGACCACAACGCTTATCATCCTGTTCATAACCATCGTTATGTTCATTGCAGGCAAAGTGCGCTCCGACATAGTCGCGCTGTGCGCCCTTTCGGCATTACTCATTTTCGGAATACTCACTCCCGAAGAGGCTTTCTCCGGCTTCTCATCGACGGTTGTCATAATGATGGCCGGACTGTTTGTAGTAGGCGGAGCCATCTTTCAGACCGGCTTGGCCAAGGCTGTGAGCCAGAAGATAATGAAACTCTCGGGGGAAAGCGACCTCCGGCTGTTCCTTCTCGTGGTTCTGGTGACGGCAGGCATCGGAGCTTTCGTCTCAAACACGGGCACTGTAGCTCTGATGATGCCCATCGTAGTGAGCATGGCCACGCAGACAGGTACGCGTCCGGCACGGTTGCTCATGCCGCTTGCCTTTGCCAGCAGCATGGGAGGCATGCTAACGCTTATCGGAACGCCGCCCAACCTTGTGATACAGGACGCGCTTACCGAGGCTGGATACGAACCTTTGAAGTTCTTTTCGTTCTTCCCCGTGGGCATTATATGCATCGTTGTGGGCATAATCGTCATGCTTCCGCTGTGCAGTCTGTTTCTCAACAAGAAGAAAAAGAGCAGCGACGACACCGCCAATGCACAGAGCAAGACCCTCGACGAGCTGGTGGAAGAATACCAACTGGCCAACGGAGTGTGCCGATACCAAATCACTCCAACATCTACTATAAAGGAAAAGAGTGTGGCAGAGCTTGACTTGCGCAACCGCTACGGCCTGTCCATACTCGAAGTGCGCAACGAGAAAGCCGACCGCAGCGGCATTCTGCACACCGTGACGCAGAGCATCGCCACGCCCGAGATGCTGCTTTCATCCGGCGACATCATCTACTTGATGGGCGACAAAGCCAAGATGGACACCTTTGCACGCGAGAGCAAGGTGAAGAAACTCGACAACAACAACATTGATTTCTACGACCTTGGCATCGCCGAGATAGTGCTCATGCCCGAGTCAAAGCTCATTGGCACCACGATACGCAACTCCGGCTTCCGCGAACGCTATAGTATAAATGTGTTAGGCATCAAGCGCAGCACTGATTATATTATCAACGGATTGTCCGAAGAGCGGCTGCACTCGGGCGACGTGCTGCTTGTGCAGGGCAAATGGAGCAACATCAGCCGGCTGGACAGGGAAGAGACCGACTGGGTAGTGCTCGGTCAGCCGGAGAAGAACGCGCAGGAAGTGACGCTCAACTACAAGGCTCCGATGGCCGCAGTGATAATGTTGGTGATGGTGGCCGCCATGGTTTTCGACTTCATCCCCGTGGCACCCGTCACCGCAATCACCGTTGCCGGACTGCTGATGGTGCTCACAGGATGCCTGCGCAGCGTGGAAGCGGCCTATAAGACCATCAACTGGGAGAGCATAGTGCTCATTGCCGCCATGATGCCCATGTCTATAGCACTCGAAAAGACAGGCACTTCGGCTCTCATGTCGCACACCCTCGTGTCGTCACTCGGCTCCGCAGGTCCGACAGTGCTGCTGTGCGGCATCTATTTCACCACGTCGCTGCTCACAATGTTCATCAGCAACACGGCCACGGCGGTGCTTATGGCACCGATAGCCATGACTTCAGCCATGGAAATAGGCGCAAGCCCCTACCCTTTCCTCTTCGCTGTCACTCTTGGAGCGAGCATGTGCTTCGCATCACCGTTCTCCACACCGCCCAACGCACTGGTCATGCACGCCGGCGAATACACTTTCAGTGATTATATAAAGGTGGGACTGCCGCTACAGGTCATCATCGGCATAGTAATGACATTTGTTCTGCCGCTGCTGTTCCCGTTCTGAACATAGCGAAACGGACTTCTCACGGATTCAAGTCCGCACAAAACGATATTTGAACGGCATCCGAACTACCTTTGGATGCCGTTCCAACAATTATAAAGACAACACACGATGGCAAAGATTGTACTTTTTGAAGAGCGTTACCGCAACGACTTCATCAGGCTTAACACCGAATGGATTGAGACCTACTTCAGGATTGAAGAGTCGGACATAAAGACTTTCGGGCATATAGACGACATAATCAGCGGTGGCGGACAGATATTCATCGCCATTGATGACGACGGCAAAGCCGTTGGATGCTGCGCATTGGTGAACCATCCGGACAAGGGTAAGTATGAGTTAGCCAAGATGGCAGTGTCGCCAAAAGCCCAAGGACACCACGTCGGACACGCCCTTGGCGAGGCACTGATGGACTATGCCCGCAGTCACGGCGTTAGACATATATACCTTGAAGGCAACACCCAGCTTGCGCCATCGATAGCTCTCTACCGCAAACTCGGCTTTAAGGAGATTCCTCTTCAGGGCATTTCCTACCAGCGGTGCGACATATTAATGGAAGCAACGCTGTAAGACAGCCGACAAGACAAGGCGGAAAAACATTTTCAACAAGGGAAGAAAACATTTTCAACACAGGGAGAAAACCTTTCTCAACCACACGAAACGACAATGATACGTAGTTTATTCTTTGATATTGACGGCACGCTTGTCAGTCTGAAAACCCACGAGATACCGCAGTCAACAGTAGATGCGCTGACACTAGCCAAGGCCAATGGCGTGAAGATATACATCTCTACCGGGCGTCCGATACCCATCATAACCAACCTTACAGCCATAGATCCGCTCATCGACGGCTACATCACCACCAACGGAGCGATGTGTATCGTGGACGGAACGGTGGTTTGCTGCAATCCGATTGACGCGGAAGACGTGAAGACTCTGATAGATGATGCCGACAAGCAGGACTATGCGGTGCTTGTTGTGGGCGAACGCGACGTGCGGTTGTACAATCCGAAGCCCGTATTCGATGAAGTTTTCCGCGACGGACTGTGCGTTACCAACGTTGACACGTCACTTCCTGCCGAGGAGGTACTGGCCACGCAGCGCATATTGCAGTTCTCGCCGTTCATCAGTCAGGAACATGAAACCGCCCTCATGCCGCGCTTGCCCCACTGTGTGTCCGGCAGATGGCATCCGGCCTTTACGGACATTACGTCCAAAGCGGCCGACAAGGGCAACGGACTGGCTGCAATGGCCAAGTATCTCGGCCTGGACATAAGCGAAACGATGGCGTTCGGCGACGGTGGCAACGACATTTCTATATTGCGCCGCGCCGGTTTTGGAGTGGCAATGGGCAATGCAGGAGAGGCCGCAATGGAGGCTGCGGACTATATCACTACGAGCGTCGACGACGACGGCATCGCCAACGCGCTCCGCCACTTCAAGGTGATTTAGTGGCGGAGGGAAACGGGTTGGCTTGAGTTGAGTTGTACGATGTGTATGCCGTGACGGCTTCAGCTATTGGAGATTTTCCTAAACGCCCTTTCACCACCTGAAGCCAAAGAAACAGCGCAACCGCCACTTTTCGCGCATTATGCGCAGGTTGTCTTCATTGCCAGCCAATGAGCAGTTATAGACCATGGCAAGCCCCAAGAACTTGTTGGCCCAGGAGTAAGTGGCTGCTCCGCGGCCAGTGATTATCACGCTTGGGAACTTGTATTCCAGGCTCTGACGCTGACCGTCGAGCGTAACATTGTCATGTGACACCACTGTCAGCGTAGGCAACGCAGACAAGTGTAACAACCAACGGCGCGACGGAACATAGTTGTAGCCATAACCTCCGCCAACGGCAAACTCGGCAAGACGTATGGACACAGCGTGCCAACGCGTAGCCTCGCTGGCATGTATGTCGGTTTGCTGCAGGTCTGCGCTTGCACCTACCATCCAGCTTCCGGCACTCTTCCTCTGAACATAGCTCTGGCTGAACGCCGCAGGAAATGAGAAACGTCGGCCACTGAAGGCATAGTAGTAGTTGACGTTCAGCGCACGTTGCTCGACCTCTCCTTTGCCTATGCCGAACGTTTCGCTGCCTATGGTTTGGCTTCCATGGTATGTGGCTGACTCAAGATACACTATGTCGAACCCCATGCGGTTGCCATATGAGTTCATGTTCAACTCATAATCTCGGTTCTTCCCGGCAAGTTTGGCGGGATTCAACGACAGACTGAGCGACAGTCCGCGATACGACGCGGCAAAACTTACTGTAGCACGGCTGTTGGCACGCGCCTCCATGTCGTGACGAACGCCATTGCTCCATCCTGTAGTGGTAAGTTTCGCCCCCGAAATGTTGGTAAGCAGCTTGAACGTCCATCGGCCTTGCGGACGCGACACATACAGAGTGTCGTACTTCTTGCGGTTATACTTCACCGCCAATAGCGAGTCTATGCCGAACAATCGTTTGTCATATCTGGCCAGGCGCTGCTTCCATCGCCTATATTTCTCTGCATCTATCTCGCCCCTGCGCAGCTTGTCGCCCAAGAGAGAGTCTGCCCATTGCAGCAGCAAACCCCTATCTGCGGCGCTGCGCATACGCAATCGCAAACTGTCTGCTTTGTAAATCACGTCGCGAAACGTTACGTGCGGTTTCCGCGCTATGGTGTCACTGTCAGCCGCTCTGCCTTGAGCCTTTGAGCAAAGAGTCGCGCCAAGGGCGAAAAATGAAACGGCAATCAGTCTTGTCCTGTTCAACATATTCATTCAAAGTAGGCTCTAAAACCTAAGCTATATAATAAGGTGGCTCTATAAACAACGCCGAACCACATGCTTCTATTGCCTTGCGCGCTTATCTTTTGCCCTGCCCTTCTCTCTGTCTGACTCATGTCCGGTATCGAAAGCCGTTAGTTGACCTTCCGGTATTCGCCCGGAGCCATGCCAACTATCCTTCGGAAATACTTGCAGAAGAAGCTGTCGTTGGCGAAATGCAGCTCGTCGGCTATCTGGCTTATTGACTTGTCGGTGTGGCGCAGCAGCACCTTGGCCGCCGTGGCCACCGCCCGGTCAATCCACTCCTTTGCCGTGGTGCCGCTCGTTTGGCTAACCACCACGCCCAGATAACGCTCCGTCAGGCACAGGCGGTCGGCATAGTAGGCCAACTGGCGGTGTTCGCGACACTGTTCGTTGACCATAGCTATGAATTTCTCGAATATTATGCGGTCGCGACGGCCGGCCATGGCCACACCTTTTTCCGCATCACTGCGACTGAACAATGTGTCGTAGACCGCAAACATTGCGCTGACAAGGCCGCACAAGGCATTGCGGTTTATCGGTTCGTTGACCACAATGCGCCACATGGCCTGCAATACGGCCTCTATCACACTGCGCTCGCCGTCGGTTGTGGTGCGGCATAGGGCAAAGTTCTTTCCCACAAAAGCCGAAGGCATCTGTCCGCGCAGGGCTTGATTGAGCATATCGTCGCACAGCAACACTCCCTTTACGCACACATCCGGCGACGTGCGGTTTATCTGTACGATGCACCCTCGGCCAAGATAGGCCACGGCTCCGGCCTCGATGCGCATGTCAATCAGGTTTACCGTGGCGTCAATCCATCCCTTTGTCAACATTCCCACCCGGTTGTCCTCCACCAGCACCGGCACTCCCTTTGGCACAATGATTCTGAAAGCATTGTTGTCGCCGGCGTTGATGCCAAAGTCACCTGCCAGATGAAACATTCCACCATTGTCCAAATTGCTGCCGGCCACTATCCTTTTCATGTCCGACAGCGTCATCCTTTGCAGTTGTTTGTCTGTCTTCATGGAGGCAAAGATAGTACAAAAGGGACATAATGACGCACAAAACTATCGTTTCGAGCCACAATCAGTACAAAAAGAACATATCCCTACACGTAAAGACAATGCCAATGGTACATTTACTCCATACCTTTGCACAGACAAGAACATACAACCCACAACAGATATGAACAAGAGAACACTGTCGATAACACTGCTGTTAGTCACCGCCGCACAAGCCTTTGCCGGACTCACACTGGCCGAATGTAGGGAGGCGGCACGCCAGAACTATCCGGCCATACGCCAATACCGTCTGACCGAACAGAGCCGCGACTACACCCTGAGCAACGCCATGAAGGGCTGGTTGCCGCAGATAAAAGTCACTGCCGCCGCTGCCGCCTTCACAGACATTGTGGATGTGCCGGCGCAGGCGGCTGCCGTCACCGGCACAATCGGCAATACCGTCTACGGAGCGGCTCTGCAAGTGACGCAACCGCTGTATGACGGAGGTGCGATAAGTGCGAAGAGAAACGCCGCACGGCTGGAGAGCGAGGCCAGCATGAGACAACTGGACGTAAACCTGTACTCCATACGCGAGCGCACCGACCAGTTGTTTTTCGGAGTGCTGCTCATCGACGAGAAAATCAGCCACAACCGCTTGCTCCAGCACGACCTTGGCATAACCCTCGCCACCGTTGGCAGTCTCGTGCGCAACGGCATGGCCAGTCAGAGCGATGTGGATGCGGTGAGCGTGGAACTGCTCAAAGCGCGCCAACAGGCGTGCGCACTTCAGGAACAGCGCAAGGCGTATGTGCTGATGCTGACCACTTTCACCGGAATGCAGCTCAACGACAGCGTCAGTCTTGACCGTCCGGCACCGCCCGAGACCGACCTCACGACCAACAACCGCCCGGAACTGCTGCTTTTTCAGGCGCAAAGCCAGCTCAACGACAGTCGTCGCAAGGTGCTCGACAGTCGCTTGCGCCCGCAGCTCGGCCTGTTTGGCGTGGCGGCATACCACAACAAGCCGTTCGGAATGATGAACGGCGCCAACCTCGCTGCCGGCATAACGCTCAACTGGAACATCGGCGCACTCTACACCCGGCGCAACGACCTGCGCGACATTGAGCTTCAGAGGCAGAATATCGACGTACAGCGAGCCACGTTCCTGCTCAACACAAACCTGAAAAGCCAGCAGTCGGACGGCGCGATAAACGGACTGCGCAGTCAGATAGCACTCGACGACGACATCATTTCGCTGCGCAAAAACATCAAGTCCACGATTGAGAAAAAAGTCAACAACGGTACAGAGACCGTGAGCGAGCTGTTGCGGACGGTGAACGCCGTGGTTGAGGCCTGCCAAACCAAAGCCACACATCAGCTACAACTGCTTCAGGAACAGTATAATAGAGCACTTACCATGGGCAACTCCGGCACTTAGATTTCATAAACATGCCGTTTTGCATCCGTAAACGGCACATTTACGACTCGTAAACGGCATGTTTAGGCATCGTAAATGGCATGTTTACGACCCGTAAACGGCCCATTTACAAATCGCATGCCTTAGAGACAATTTTACAAGCACCAAAAATAATGACAAAACAAGCATAGACAATGAACAGAAACGCTACATTAACCATCCTCACGGCCTTGGTTCTTACTGCCACCGCGTGCAGCACGGACAAGAAGGACTACGACGCCACAGGCACATTCGAGGCAACCGAGGTGACGGTGTCGGCCGAACAGAACGGACGACTCATGGACTTCACCCCCGAAGAGGGACAGACACTGCAGGCCGGACAGCAAGTGGGACTGATAGACACCGTGCAACTGTGGCTCAAGGCACGCCAGGCCGGAGCCACCCGACAAGCCTATGCCGACCAACGCCCCGACACGCAGAAGCAGATGGCCACCCTAAGGCAGCAACTGGCAAAGGCGCGGCAGGAACAGGCGCGCTTTGAGGCTCTCGTGGGCGACAACGCCGCCAACCGCAAGCAGCTCGACGACGCACGGAGCGCAGTGCAGGTGCTGCAAAGGCAGATTGACGCACAGGCAGCGCAGCTCGGCAACAGCACCCGTAGCCTGAACAGCCAGATGAGTGCGGCTGAAATACAGCGCGCGGCGGTGCTCGACCAGTTGGAAAAGTGCCACATACAGTCGCCAATAGCCGGCACGGTGATTGAGAAGTATGCCCAGCGGGGCGAGTTTGCCGCCATAGGAAAGCCTCTGTTCAAGGTTGCCGACATGGAGAGGATGTATCTGCGCGCCTATGTCACCACGGCTCAGCTGCAAAACGTGAAGATTGGCCAGCCGGTCACTGTGTTTGCCGACTACGGCGACGGCAACCGCCGGGAATATCGCGGCACGGTGAGCTGGATTTCGGCGCGGTCGGAGTTCACGCCCAAGACCATACTGACCGACGACGAGCGTGCCGACCTGGTGTATGCGGTGAAGATTGCCGTGAAGAACGACGGCTACATAAAGATAGGCATGTATGGCGAAGTGAGACTGCAAGAGAAATGATTGAGATAAGCGGCATATCAAAGAGCTACGGCGGCGTGAAGGCACTCGATGGCGTGAGCCTCAGCGTGGCCGAGGGCGAGGTGTTCGGGCTGATAGGCCCCGACGGCGCGGGCAAGTCAACGCTGTTTCGCATCATGGCCACGCTGCTGCGGCCTGACAGCGGCACGGCCAACATCGGCGGCTGCGACTCGGTGAAAGACAAGCGCGCCATACGCAATGTGGTGGGCTACATGCCAGGGCGCTTCTCGCTCTACCAAGACCTCACGGTGGAGGAGAACCTGCGCTTCTTCGCCACACTCTTCAACACGACAGTCGAGGAAAACTACGACTGCATCAAGGCCATATACAGTCAGATAGAGCCGTTTCGCAACCGTCGCGCAGGGGCTTTGTCGGGCGGCATGAAGCAGAAGCTGGCCTTGTCGTGCGCACTGGTACACAAACCCAAGGTGCTTCTGCTCGACGAACCCACAACAGGCGTTGACCCCGTGTCGCGCAGGGAACTGTGGGACATGCTCAGCCAACTGAAGAGCCGAGGCATAACCATCGTGGCGGCCACGCCCTACATCGACGAGATACGCCGCTGCGAGCGTGTGGCCTATCTCGACCACGGCCGAGTGCGCGGCATAGGCACGCCCGACGACATGCTCTCGCGCTTCGCCAGCGTGTTTTGTCCTGCCGGATTCAGTCGTGAAGAGAGCCACAGTGTGGCCAACGGCGCCGACGAGGTGATACGCGTGGAGCACCTTGTAAAGGCGTTTGGCGATTTCCGCGCAGTCGATGACATATCGTTCTCGGTGCGCCGTGGCGAGATATTCGGCTTTCTCGGAGCCAACGGAGCCGGCAAGACCACGGCCATGCACATACTGACGGGGCTGAACCAGCCCACAAGCGGCAGCGGAACGGTGGCCGGCTACGACGTGTGCAGCGAGCACGAGCAGATAAAGCGCCACATAGGCTACATGAGCCAGCGGTTTTCACTTTATGACGACCTCACCGTGAGCGAGAACTTCGAACTCTTCGGCGGCATCTACGGCATGAAGAGCCGCGACATAAAGCCGAAGATGGAGCGGATGCTGGAGCGACTCGACTTCACCGCCCACCGCGACACCGTCGTCGGACGGTTGCCACTGGGCTGGAAGCAGAAGCTGGCTTTTTCGGTGAGCATATTCCACGAACCCGAAGTGGTGTTTCTCGACGAACCCACAGGCGGCGTTGACCCCGCCACGCGGCGGCAGTTCTGGCAGTTGATACGCTCTGCGGCGCAGCGCGGCATAACCGTATTCGTCACCACCCACTACATGGACGAGGCCGAATACTGCGACCGCATATCGATAATGGTTGACGGAAAGATTGGCGCGATGGGCACTCCGGCGGAGCTGAAAGCGCAATATGGCATGGCCGACATGGACAGTCTGTTCACCCACCTGGCTCGCCAGGCCAAAAGAAACTAAGCACACGCACAAAGCCATGAAGACGTTCATACATTTTATTATAAAGGAAACGCGCCACATACTGCGCGACCCTCGCACGGTGCTCATACTGTTTGGCATGCCCGTGACGATGATACTTCTGTTCGGTTTCGCCATATCCAACGATGTGAAAAACGTGCGGACGGTGGTGGTGACGGCATCAATGGACAACGCCACGCGCCAAACCATTGACCGCTTGGGGGCTTCGGAATACTTCGACATAACCGCTACCGTGGCCACAACCGCCGAGGCGGAGCGGCTCATCTGCGCCCGCAAGGCCGACATGGGCATCGTTTTCAGTCAGCACTACGCCGAAGGGCTGACCACGGGCGATGCGGCGGTGCAACTGATTATGGACGCCGCCGACCCGAACATGGCCGTGCAGCAGGCCAACTACGCCCGGCAGACCATCGCTTCGGCTGGTGGCGCAGTGCCGGTGGCCACGAAAATGCTGTATAACCCGCAGATGCGCAGCGCATACAACTTCGTTCCGGGCATCATGGGCATGCTCCTGCTGCTGATTTGCGCCCTGATGACCTCGGCAAGCATAGTGCGCGAGAAGGAAAGGGGCACAATGGACGTGCTGCTGGTGTCGCCCGTGCGCCCGCTGACCATAATAGTGGCGAAGATGGTGCCCTACATCGTGCTGTCCGTCTGCATACTCTGCTGCATACTTTTGCTGTCGGCGTTTGTGCTCGACGTGCCGGTCAGGGGCAGCGTGGCGAGCATACTGCTCGTGTCGCTGCTCTACATACTGCTCGCCCTGTCGCTCGGACTGCTCATAAGCACGACGGCTGAAACGCAATTGTCGGCCATGCTCGGGTCGGCAATAGTGCTGATGATGCCCACGCTGCTGCTCTCGGGCATGATTTACCCCATTGAGAGCATGCCCAAAGTGCTGCAGTGGCTGTCGGCGGTGGTGCCGGCCAGATGGTACATATCGGCCATACGCAAACTCATGATCATGGGCGTGGGGCTTGAAACCATTGCCACGGAGGTCATTGTGATGTGCGCCATGGCCGCAGCTCTGATGGCCGCGTCGCTCGTGACGTTCATCAAAAAGAACTGAACCCCATTGGTGGGTTTCCAAAAACGGATAGGATTATGCTGAAATACTTAGTGAAAAAGGAGTTTTTGCAGATGCGGCGCAACGCTTTTCTGCCGCGCCTGCTGCTCATGTTCCCCATTGTCATAATGTGCGTTATGCCGTGGGTGATGAACATGGAGGTGAAGAACATACGCGTGAGTGTGGTTGACCTCGACCGCAGTGTGCGCTCCGCAAGGCTCACCCAGCGCATTGCAGCTTCGCCCCACTTCATATTCTGCGGACTGAAAGCCGACAATGCCGCTGCCATACGCTCGGTTGAGCAGGGCGACTGCGACCTTGTAGTAACCATTCCGCACCACTACAGCCGCGACATCACACAGGGACGGATGCCGCAAACGCTCGTTGCCGCCAACGCGATGAACGGCACCAAGGGCGGCATGGGCGCAAACTATCTGTCGAACATCATCGTCGGGGACTTGCCAAGAGGCTCCGCGCCGCAGCCAACCGTGACGGAACTGAACCTATACAACAAAAACCTCGACTACAAGGTGTTCATGATACCCGCCCTGATGTCGATACTCGTGCTGATGTTGTGCGGTTTTCTGCCCGCCCTCAACATCGTCGGCGAAAAGGAGAAAGGCACCATTGAGCAAATCAACGTGACCCCCGTGAGCCGCCGCTGCTTCATTGCGTCGAAGCTCCTGCCCTACTGGACAGTAGGCATGGTCGTGCTGTCGCTCTGCTTCGTGCTGTCGTGGCTGGTGTATGGCATAGTGCCGCAAGGCAACTTGGCTCTGCTCTACTTCGCATCAATGCTTTTCGCACTCTGCGTGAGCGGCCTGGGACTCGTAATCTCCAACAACAGCGACACGATGCAGCAAGCCATATTCGTAATGTGGTTTTTCGTGGTGTGCATGACGCTGCTTAGCGGACTGTTCACCCCCGTGAGCAGCATGCCCGAGTGGGCGCAGACGCTGACTTTGGCCAACCCCATACGCCACTACATCGACATAATGCGCACCGTATTCGTGCGCGGCGGCACGCTCCCCGACGTGGTTCAGCCTCTCGCAACACTCACCGCAATGGCCGCCGCCATCGACCTTTGGGCTGTAATGAGCTACAAGAAGAACGGGTAAACCATATCTACGAAAAACTGTTTCTTTGTGGCTCTCCCGTTGAGAGTGTGGACGAATTGTGCGGATTAGTGCGGATTAGCTTATCAGCTATGCCGCAAGTCATGCGCTTTCCAATATTTTTCGTACTTTTGCATTTGGATTTGGCTGCAAGCCATCTCCAAGACATTTTGGTAAACATAAAGCATTGACTATTATTGTGGTCTTCCAGAAAAAGCGTAGGAAACTTCATTCTGAATAAGCAACCACACCAATAATGGTTGGCTACGTCTGTGGTAAGCACAGGTGAGCCTACTATCCGATTTTTAAGGTCAATGTTCATGCCCGATAAGGGTGTGGACATTCTTATAATCGGATAGTGGTTCAGACATTCCTACGCTTGCCACGGAAGACCATAAGAGTGGTTCACACCCTCTCTTTTTGTGTCTGCACGGATAGCCTGATGATAGTTGGGTGCAAAGGCTAACTATTGGACAGTATGGACACATTAAACCTTTATCATGAGCTTGAGCGGCTTCTGCGCATGGACAGCCGCTACTGCATGGACGACGGCACGCTGCTGAAAAACCGGATTGTGGAGGATGCCTTGGCCGTTCATCCTCTTCTCATCAAGTATCTTCTGGGCAACGAGAAAATGAAACAAGTCTTTTTCAGGGAAGTTGAGGGCGTTATGGTTTTCGACAAAGTGAAGTTTCAGCGGTTTGTTTCCGATACACAGTTCCTTGGCGGCAGCTACACGATGTTCAAAAACAAGATAGGCTTGACCAATGATAACGGTCGCTTTATCAGCGAGAGTCGGGAGGTGGTGCTCTCATGGCCATACAAAGACTGTATGCTTGAAGGCGGACAGACCAAGGAAGAGGCAAAGCGCAACGAAGTGTTCTGGAACGAAACGCTTGCGCCTGACGAGGTAAACCGGCTGACAGAGCCAAAGGCATTCTCTAACTTCAAGCGTTACGACAAAGATGGCGAGCATCCCGTTGAGCATCTTGCCCCAACCGACAACCTCATCATCAAGGGCAACAACCTCTTGGCTCTACATTCCTTGAAGAGGAAGTATTCTGGGAAGGTGAAGCTAATACTGATAGATCCTCCATATTATTTTGCCAAGACGAAATCAGCAGACACATTCTGCTACAATTCCAACTTTCACCTTTCCACATGGCTTACATTTATGCGTGACAGGCTTCTGGCTGCTAAAGACCTACTTTCCAACGATGGTGTCATCTTATGCCATATAAAAGAGGATGGCTTCCATTGGTTAAAGGTGTTGATGGAAGAAATATACAAGCAGGAAAACTTTGTAGAAACCTTCGTTTGGAAGAATACCGACAATCCCGATGCTTTGTCCAACAAGTCAAGGGCATCAATAGAATACGTCATTTGCTTTGAAAAAAGCAAAGATTCATCCAGAGCCTATATTGGAAAGGAGACAGAGAATGGAGACGCTCCATTGCTAAACACAGGTAATTCCGTACACGAATTGTCCTTTCCGATTGGCACGATTCATTTTAAGATACCTGATGGTATTTATCCAAAGGGAAAGCCAGACCGAGTGGAATTGATAAACGACATTATTGTAAAAGACAGTTTGAACGCCAATGAAGTTGTTTTAAGGGGCGAGTTCAAATGGGGTGCAGATATGTTGTTTGAAGAACTAAAGAATGGAACGTATTTTCTTGTAAAAAGCAATAAGTTCTCTATTCGTTTTCAAAGGAAAGAAGGCACAACCATGGCACCCGAGAAATTCATAGAAGAACAATATCTGTCAAAAGCGATTGGCGTTGGTACTAATGAAGATGCAAGCACTCACCTTAAAAAGATGGGAATAAACTTCTCCAATTCAAAGCCCGAAAGCATCGTAGCTTTCTTCTTGCGTGCCATCACGAAAGAAAGCGACCTTGTACTTGACTTTTTCCTTGGAAGTGGTACGACATGTGCCGTAGCGCATAAAATGAAGCGCAGGTATATCGGCATAGAACAAATGAACTATATTCAGACGGAGACACTAAAGCGTATGCTGAAAGTGATAGATGGTGAGCAAGGTGGTGTCAGCAAATCCGTCTCTTGGCAAGGCGGAGGTTCATTCGTTTATTGCGAGTTAGCCAAAGCCAATGGCAAGTTCGTGGAGGAGATTGAGGCAGCAACTACAACGGAGCAGCTGGAGAACATTTGGAGCAGGATGAAAGCTACAGGCCATCTGAACTATAAGGTGGACATAAAGGAAGTGGATGCCAATGCCGCAGACTTTGAAGCATTGACTATTGAAGACCAGAAGCGTTTCCTCATAGAGTGCCTCGACAAAAATCTGCTCTATGTACCTTTGGCGGACATTGACAGCAACGAGTATGACGTGAGCGACGAAGACAAGCGGCTGACACGAGAGTTTTATAAGGGTGGTTCTATAAATTAGCTTTGGCAGATTGTGAGTCTATTTTTGTGGACAATGTGTCTGTGAGTGAAAGAGTATAGCGAGCTATACGACTGAACGAACAGACAGATTGAACCGAAAAGAGACCACAAGATGACAAAACGTAAATCACCCAACGTTAAACAAAATTACGGTGGTAATTTATAGAACCACCCATAAGAAAAGCTGACAAGATGGCAAGACTACAGGAAACCATTGAAAAGGAGTTCGGGCGCAAGACCATCGCCCAGACACCGTTGCCGGAATATTTTGCAACAGGGATGAATCCCTCAAAGCATCTGCGCCCCTATCAGGAGGAGTGCATGAAGTATTTCCTCACCTACATGAACCCCGAAAACGACTTCGAGGGAAAGCCCCTGCGCCCACATCTGCTCTTCCACATGGCCACAGGGTCGGGAAAGACCATGATGATGGCACTCGCCATGCTTTACCTCTACGAACGGGGCTACAGAAACTTCCTTTTCTTCGTGAGCAGCAACAACATAGTGGAGAAGACCCGCGACAACTTTCTGAACCCGTCTTCCTCAAAGTATCTCTTTGCCCCCGTCATCACCATCAACGGCAAGAGGGTGGATGTGAGGGAAGTAAGCAACTTCCAAGGGGCAGACCCGGAAAGCATCAACCTATGCCTGACCACCATACAGGGACTGCACACCGACCTGAACGCAGAGAAAGAGAACGCAGTCACCTACGAAGACTTTGCCGATGCCCCCGTAGTGTTGATTGCCGACGAGGCGCATCATCTGAACGCAGAGACCAAAGCCGCCGACAAGCGAAGCAAAGAAGAAAAGGAGAGCGTGAGAAACTGGGAAAAGACCATAACGAACATATTTGAAAAGGACAACGGCCGTCTGCCCAACATCCTTCTGGAGTTTACCGCCACGATGGACTTGGCGGAGCTGGCCGTAGCCCGGAAGTATGAAGACAAGATAATCTACGACTACACCTTGAAGCGTTTCCGTGAAGATGGCTACTCAAAGGATGTGGAGACATTCGTCACCGACCTCGACGCGCTCGACCGTGCCTTGCAGGCAATTGTCCTAAGCCAATACAAACGCAAGGTGTTCGTCTGTCTGGGGCAGGACATCAAGCCCGTAGTACTGTTGAAGTCGAAGACCATCAAGGAGAACAAAACCAACTATGATGCTTTCAAAGAACGCATCAGCACGCTCCAACCGTCAGACATCGAACGCATCAGGGCAAGGGCGAAAGACGACCTAAAGGCCGCCTTCGACTATTTCCAAACCGTGGGCGTGACCGACGACAACCTGATACTGGAACTGCGGCACGACTTTTCGGAAGAACGCCTGTTGCTGGTTGACGGCAATTCCATTACG
This sequence comes from bacterium, assembly GCA_963630025.1. Taxonomy (GTDB): domain Bacteria; phylum Bacteroidota; class Bacteroidia; order Bacteroidales; family Bacteroidaceae; genus Prevotella. The sequence goes on from CAVGKZ010000094.1 coordinate 31,374, forward strand.
CCAGACAAACAGCGACTGCTCAACTCGCTCGAAGAACCCACCAACGGCATAAGGGCAGTATTTGCCGTTGACATGCTGAACGAGGGATGGGACGTATTGAACCTCTACGACATAGTGCGCCTCTTCGACACACGCGACGCACAAGGCAACAAACCCGGCAAGACCACCATGCAGGAAGCGCAGCTCATAGGAAGAGGTGCGCGGTATATGCCGTTTAAAGACCCTGGCAACGAAGCCCTGCCAAAGGACAAGCGCAAGTATGACGGCGACATGGCCAACCCGTGGCGTGTGGTAGAGAAGCTGCACTACCACAGTGCGCACAACCCTCGCTACATACAGGAGTTGCACAACGCTCTCATACAGACAGGTATTATGGGCGAGCACTATGTGCAGGTGAACTTATTCATGAAGCCGGAGTTCAAGAAGAGCCGCATTTACAATCACGGAAAGGTATTTGTGAACGAGCGGAGGATGCAGGCAGAATTGGAGAACGACGGTACTATCGGCAGGGACATACTCAACAAGGTGTTCTCCGTAAAGATGCCCACGGGCAAGATGGCATCGGGACTCATCTTCGGAGACAACGCACCGGCAGAAGTATTGACCACACAAACCGTGCCGCAGTTTGACTTTATACGTGTGGGCAGCCATGTAATACGTTCGGCCATGAATGTGTTCAGTACCTACAACTTTCAATCCCTTCACAAATTGTATCCCAGTTTGAAGTCGTGCAGGGAGTTTGTAGCTTCCGAAAATTATCTTGCCAAACTGCAAGTGAAGGTGATGGGGAAGTATGCGACACTGGACGAATACACGCAAGCCGACAAGCTATATATTGCCAAAGATGTGCTGAAGCAGTTAGAGTCTCTTCTGCGCACACGCGGCAATACCTTCAAAGGCACTAAAGAGTTCAAGCCGCAACCGTTCGGCAAGCAGTTCCGCGACAATATCATACTGAAGATAAAAATGGACGGGAAACAAGAGCTTGGACACTCTCAGAAGACTCCAGTCAATACCGATTATACCCTCGACTTGTCTGGCAAAGATTGGTATGCTTACAATGACAATTTCGGTACGTCAGAGGAAAAGGCTCTCGTCAAGTATATAGACGGCATAATGCCGCGACTGAATGAGAAATATGACGAAATCTATCTTGTTCGCAATGAGAAAGATGTAAGAATCTTCAGTTTTGACGAGGGACGAACCTTTGAGCCGGACTATCTCCTGTTTCTCCGCATAAAGGGCGTAGACGACAAGTATGACAATATGCAGATATTCATAGAACCTAAAGGAGACCATTTGCTAAAGGCGGACAAATGGAAAGAGGACTTCATGAAGCAGATAAGCTCAAAAGCGGAAGTGCGATGGGTGACAGCGACCGACAAATACACAGTGTGGGGGCTTCCGTTCTATAACGAGAAAACGGAGGCTACATTCAACGAAGCTTTCACAAAAGAAGTTGTGGACACTCCGCATCAATAATTCTTGCCAGCGGCGGCACGCTCCCCGACGTGGTTCAGCCTCTCGCAACGCTCACCGCAATGGCCGCCGCCATCGACCTTTGGGCGGTAGTGAGCTACAAGAAGAACGGGTAAACCATATCTACGAAAAACTGTTTCTTTGTGGCTCTCCCGTTGAGAGTGTGGACGAATTGTGCGGATTAGTGCGGATTAGCTTATCAGCTATGCCGCAAGTCGTGCGCTTTCCAATATTTTTGGCAATAGTTCTCAGCTCTAAAAATTAATAACAAGGGTGTAAAGTTTCGGTACATCACCCTATACCTTTTATATATATAGGCGCGGCAGATTTATACTCTGTCGCGCCACCTACATATATAGCTTCACCATGTTTTTGCCGACAAAAACGTGTTTTGATGGTGTTTTGTCAAGATTAATGTGTACCTTTACGGCATATTAACCATTAGAACACTTACACTATGGCTGACTATATCATCAACAATCTCTGGCAAGTGTGGACGGTTGTGGCCGTTCTGTGCCTGATTATCGAACTCTCCACTGGCGGTTTCTTCATCGTCTGCTTTGCCTTTGGAGGGATTTTCGCCGCAATCGGTGCCGCATTGGGAGCTGGTTTCGTACTGCAACTCGCACTGTTCGTCGTGTTTTCTGCGGTAGGTATTTGGCGCGTGCGGCCATTTGCGATGAAGTATCTGCATCAGGACGGCGAGGCTCGTGTCAGCAATGCCGATGCCCTTGAGGGGCGCATCGGTACGGTAAGTCAGGACATCGAGTCCGGAGGCTACGGACGTGTGGCCATAGACGGCGACGACTGGAAGGCTGAATCGGCTGACGGACAGGCCATAGCCAAAGGCGAACGGGTGAAGGTGGTTGGCCGCGAGAGCATAATAATAAAGGTAACGAAGTATAACAACTAAAAACAATCAGACCTATGATTTACGTATTGGTAATTTGTTTGGTGTGCATCATTGTCTTTGCAAAGATGGCACTGGTGATAATCCCGCAGTCAGAGACAAAGATTATCGAGAGGCTTGGCCGCTATCACGCCACGCTACAGCCCGGTATCAACCTGATAGTGCCGTTCATAGACAGGGCAAAGGAAATCGTGGTGCTCAACAGAGGACGGTATCAGTATTCCACTTCCATCGACTTGCGCGAACAGGTGTACGACTTCGACAAGCAGAACGTAATAACCAAGGACAACGTGCAGACAGAAATCAACGCCTTGCTGTACTTCCAGATTGTGGATCCGTTCAAGGCGGTGTACGAAATAAACAATCTGCCGAACGCAATAGAGAAGCTGACGCAGACCACACTGCGCAACATTATCGGTGAACTGGAGCTTGACGAGACGCTGACAAGCCGCGACACAATCAACACCAAGCTCCGCGCTGTGCTCGACGACGCCACAAACAAGTGGGGAATAAAGGTGAACCGCGTGGAACTTCAGGACATCATGCCTCCGCAAAGCGTGCTCTCCGCTATGGAAAAGCAGATGCAGGCCGAACGCAACAAGCGTGCTACGATTCTGACCAGCGAGGGTAAGAAGGCTTCGGACATACTACAGTCTGAAGGAGAAAAGGCTGCCACTATCAACAAGGCTGAAGCAGAAAAGCAGCAAGCCATACTCAAGGCTGAAGGAGAGGCACAGGCTCGCATACGCAAGGCTGAGGCTGAAGCAATAGCCATTGCCAAGATAACCGAAGCCGTTGGCAAGAGTACCAACCCAGCCAACTATCTTTTGGCTCAAAAGTACATACAGATGCTGCAGGATGTGGCCTCCGGCGACAAGACAAAGACGGTTTACCTGCCTTACGAAGCCACCAACCTCATGGGCAGCATAGGCGGAATTAAGGACTTGTTCAAGTCGGAATAGTCTGCAGTAATGTTTTCTCATTACGCAAAACCGTTTCGTAAAGGTTTACGTGTCGAATATGTAACCGCAGAATTGGTTCACTCGGAAAAAGCACGTACCTTTGCATACTGTAGAAGAACCTGCGACTGCAAGCTTCAAACTGACAGTTTGGTGAGAACAGACCAACGGGTGAGAAACACAAAGAACTAAAAACAACTACAATAAATCATTTAAAACAATGAAACCACTAAACAAACATTTTGCGCCCAAGAGCGTAATGCCCGAAAAGGTGATTCAGTTTGGCGAAGGCAACTTCCTCCGCGCATTCGTTGATTGGATAATCTGGAAGATGGACCAGCGCACCGACTTCAATGGTTCGGTTGTAATCGTGCAGCCTTTGGCAAACGGTATGGTTGACTGGCTCAATGGCCAGGACTGCCTCTACCACGTAAACCTGCAAGGCCGCGAGAACGGCAAGCCCGTCAACACGCTGGAGCGCATCGACGTGGTTAGCCGCGCCTTGAACCCATACAGCCAGAACGCCGCTTTCATGGCTTTGGCCGACCAGCCCGAAATTCGTTTCGTCATCTCCAACACCACCGAGGCCGGCATCGCCTTCGACCCCTCGTGCAAGCTCGACGACGCTCCCGCTGCATCTTATCCTGGCAAGCTCGTGCAGCTGCTCTATCGCCGCTGGCAGACATTCAACGGCGACCCCACAAAGGGATTGCTGATATTCCCCTGCGAGCTGATATTCCTCAATGGCCACGTGCTCAAGGACTGCATCAACAAGTATATCGAACTGTGGCAGTTGCCTAAGGAGTTCAAGAAGTGGTTCGACGAGAGCTGCGGCGTATATGCCACACTCGTAGACCGCATCGTTCCCGGCTTCCCGCGCAAGGAGATTGCCCAAATCCAGGAGAAGATTAGCTACCGCGACAACTTGGTCGTTCAGGCAGAGAACTTCCACCTTTGGGTTATTGAGGCACCCAAGGAAGTGGCCAAGGAATTTCCCGCCGACAAGGCTGGACTCAACGTGCTGTTTGTTCCGTCGGAGGAGCCTTACCACAAGCGCAAGGTTACTTTGCTCAACGGCCCGCATACAGTGCTGTCGCCTGTGGCTTTCCTCAGCGGCGTGAACATCGTGCGCGACGCTTGCAACCACGAGGTTATCGGCAAGTACATCCACAAGGTGCAGTTCGACGAGCTTATGCAGACGCTCGACCTTCCGATGGAAGAGCTTGAGAAGTTTGCCAGCGACGTGCTTGAGCGCTTCGACAACCCGTATGTTGACCACCAGGTTACGAGCATCATGCTCAACTCGTTCCCGAAGTTCTGCGCACGCGACTTGCCAGGTGTGAAGACCTATCTCGAGCGCAAGGGCGAGCTGCCCAAGGGCCTCGTGTTCGGTTTGGCCGCCATCATCACATACTACAAGGGTGGCAAGCGCGCCGACGGAACTGAAATCGTGCCCAACGACGCTCCCGAAATCAAGGAGCTGCTCGCCAATCTGTGGGCTACCGGCGACACGCAGAAGGTGGCCGACGGTGTGCTTGGCGCAACTTCAATCTGGGGCGAAGACCTCAACGCAATCAGCGGCTTGAACGCTTTGGTTAAGCAGTATCTTGACCTCATCCAGGACAAGGGTATGCTTGAGGCTGTCAAGACCATCCTTTAAGAATGACACTGGGAATGTCTCCTAAAAAAGAGAATTTCCAACAGTCGCCAATAGTAGAACAAATAGGGGCATATGGCTTTGCATGAAGCCGTATGCCCCCATTTTTTCATGCAATGAAATTATGAACGACAAGCAGCGTGTAGACCAACTTCTCGCCGAATATGCGGCGAGATACGAGACCGAGGACTTCCTCGCGGGCGACCCAAGCTGGTTTATGCACCAGGTGGACGGGCGGCTCAACCAAGAGACGCTGGCCTTTGTGGCCTCGTGCCTAAGCTATGGCAGCCGCAAACAGTTTTTCCCGAAAATACAATATATGCTGGATTGCTCAGATGGTGAGGTGTATGACTGGGTGAAAAGCGGAGCTTTCGACAAAGATATTCCCGACAGCGGTGAGTGCTATTACCGCCTATACACGTGTCATGTCATGTGCGTGTTTCTGTCGGCTCTGCGCTCCATGCTAAACGAATACGGCTCCATCGGCAACTATGTCTGCGACAATGCCCACGACGGTCTTTCTGCAGTTGCGGCCATCTGCGCTTTCTTCCGCAAGCATGGCGTTGAGGGCGTGGTGCCGAAGGACGCGTCGTCGGCCTGCAAGCGCGTGTGCATGTTTTTGCGATGGATGGTTCGCGACGGCTCGCCTGTGGATTTGGGTCTGTGGAGCGCCACTATCGACAGGCGCACGCTGATAATGCCACTCGACACCCATGTGGTCCAGGAGTCGGTGCGCCTCGGCCTGCTTTCGGGCAAGGCGGCGTCGATGGCGGCGGCCAGGCGGCTCACGGCGCGAATGCGCGAAGTGTTTCCCGACGACCCGCTCAAAGGCGACTTCGCCTTGTTTGGATATGGCGTTAGCAAAGACTGACTCGTTTGCAAAGGTTTGCATATTAAAATGCCGCCTTGCGTGGCCATGCGTCCGTCCGTTTGCCTTATCTTTGCACCATACTACAATCTAAGATTATAAGAACAAGATGGAGAGAACATGGAGATGGTTTGGCAAGAACGACAAGATAACGCTTGCCATGCTGAGGGAGATTGGTGTGCAGGGCATCGTCACAGCCTTGCACAATGTTCCTAACGGTGAAGTTTGGACGAGGGAGCAGATAGCCGACTTGCGCCAGTATATCGAGAGCTACGGCATGCGTTGGTCGGTGGTAGAGAGCTTGCCCGTGTGCGAGAGCATCAAGTATGCCGGCCACGACCGCGACCAGCTTATAGCCAACTACTGCGAGAGTCTGCGCAACCTTGCCGCAGAGGGCATACACACTGTGTGCTACAACTTCATGCCTGTGCTCGACTGGGCACGCACCGACCTTAGCCACCCCAACCCCAACGGCACCACCAACCTGTACTTCTCGCACGCCGAGTTTGCCTATTTCGACATCTGCATCCTGAAGCGCGAGAACGCCGAGAAGGACTGGCCAAGCAATGTGCTTGAGCAGGTGGAGAAGCTGAAGCAGACCATGACGCCCGAAGACGACCATAAGCTCGTGGACAACATCATCGTGAAGACGCAGGGCTTCGTGAGTGGCAACATCAAGGAGGACGACGAGCACCCCGTGGAGCTGTTCCGCCAGTTGCTCGACCTATACAAGGGCATAAGCAAGGACCAGTTGCGCGAGAACATGCGCTACTTCCTTGAGGCGATAATGCCCGTGTGCGACGAGTGCGACATGAGGATGTGCGTACACCCCGACGACCCACCATTCCACATACTCGGACTGCCGCGCATCGTGACCTGCGACGACGACATCAACTGGTTCCTCTCTGCGGTTGACAATCCCCACAACGGACTTACATTCTGCGCTGGGTCGCTCTCGGCCGGAGCACACAACAATGTGGTGGAGCTGGCGCGCAAGTATGCCTCGCGCACATGGTTCGTTCACCTGCGCTCGTGCCACGTGTTCCCCAACGGCGACTTCACCGAGGCTTCTCACCTTGGCGGACGTGCCGACCTGATAGAGCTGGCGCGCATATTCGAGAAGACCAACCCCGAGCTGCCCATGCGCGTTGACCACGGCATGACCATGCTTGGCGACGAGGCGCGCGGCTACAACGCCGGCTACTCGTTCCTTGGGCGCATGTTTGCCATGGGACAGGTGCAGGGCATACTGGCCACGGTCGACCGCGAACTGGGCATAGAGTATAAGCAGCCTGGTTTCTTCGAATAACCCCACAGGAAACATACAAACAAACTACAACAATATAAAATCCAAGCAATGCAAAACTTATTCGACATAAAGGATTACGTAGTCGTAATCACTGGTGGAACGGGCGTGTTGGGACGCTCAATAGCAAAATATCTGGCCTTGAACGGCGCCAAAGTGATAATCCTCGGACGCAAGGAGGAGGTTGGCAACGCCATAGCCGCCGACATCGAGAAAGAGGGCGGCAAGTGCGAGTTCATGAAGACCGACGTGATGAACCAGGCCGTAGTGGAGCAGAACTGCGCCGACATAATGGCCAAATACGGACGCATCGACACTCTGCTCAATGCTGCCGGAGGCAACATGGCGGGAGCGACAATAGCCCCCGACCAGAACTTCTTCGACTTGAAGGCCGAACAGTTTCAGACGGTGCTTTCGCTCAACCTCACGGGAACGGTCATTCCCACGCAGGTGTTCCTCAAGCCAATGGTTGAGCAGGGCAAAGGCTCGATAATCAACTTCTCGTCGATGGCCGCCTTCCGTCCGATGACGCGTGTGTGCGGCTATGCCGCTGCAAAGGCGGGCATAAGCAACTTCACGGCTTTCATGGCCACCGAGTGCGCCAAGAAGTTTGGCGAGGGCATCAGGGTGAACGCCATTGCCCCAGGCTTCTTCATCACCGAGCAGAACAGGGCGTTGCTCACCAATCCCGACGGCTCGTTCACTCAGCGCGGTCAGGACGTAATCCGCCAGACTCCATTCGGACGCATGGGCGACCCCGAGGAGCTGTGCGGAACGATACACTACCTCATGAGCGACGCCGCAAAGTTCGTCACCGGCACCGTGGCCGTTGTCGATGGCGGCTTCAACGCCTTTGCAATGTGACACTACTGAACAAATCATAATTATATCGTGGCGGGAATGGGTCGTTGATGGACTCGTTCCCGTTTTTTTTGCACGCTCGGCATGAGCATTGTCTAACGGGTGCAAGTCCCGAATAAGCTCTAATAGCGGGAATTACATAGCGCAAGGGTGTTCATCGTGAGGTGAAATCAGAAGGAAGCTGGCGGCAAACATCTGGCCTAACGGACAGACACTTCATACAAGGCATATGACCATGGATGAGATTGCAAAACAAATCAAAGTCCAATAGCTATTCGGAATGGTCGGTGTAAATGAAGTAGGCATAAGATGGAAAGACAATGCCCTTATCCGAGGAGGTCTCACGGACATGATGAATAGGTGTCCTTACGAAAGTCATGGAGTAAAGCTTGCCGTGAGAAGTCAGCCGAGGTCATAGTAGTGCAATGGTCGGTAACGTTGCATGAAGGACTGAACCTAACAATTAAACGATAGTAATTGAAACTTACCGTATGAAAGAACGAATGCAGAAAACATCAGCCCATGCTAATGACTGCCCTCAAAGAGACAGGTCGGAAACCGAATGGTATGAGGGAGTGCAGACTTTCATGTGGATGAGCGAAGACAACATCGTGGAAGTACCATTCGACAAGGAACACCTGTTGGAAGTAATCCTTAGTCCCTCCAACCTCAACAAAGCCTACAAGGCTGTGGTGAGGAACAAGGGATGCGGCGGTATCGACAAGATGTCGTGCGAGCAGCTGCTCCCGTGGCTCTTGGCCAACAAGGATGAACTGATACGTTCCTTGATGGACGGCACGTACCGTCCGAACCCCGTCCGCAGGGTAGAGATACCCAAGGACAACGGCAAGAAGCGCTTGCTCGGCATACCCACAGTGGTAGACCGACTTGTGCAACAAGCCATCAACCAAGCACTGACCCCAATCTATGAGCGTCAGTTCTCCAAGACAAGCTACGGCTTCCGTCCGAAGAGAGGGTGTCACGATGCTCTGCGAGGAGCGCAAAGGATAATCAGTGAAGGCTACAAGTATGTGGTCGACCTTGACCTTGAACGTTTCTTCGACACCGTGAGCCACAGCAAACTCATAGAAATACTCAGCCGTACGATAAAGGACGGTCGTGTGGTCAGCCTCATACACAAATATCTTCGATGTGGAGTAATCAACAAGGGGTTGTTTGAAGCGAGCGAGGAGGGCACTCCGCAAGGAGGTCCGCTAAGTCCACTGCTGAGCAACATCATGCTCAATGAGTTGGATAAGGAACTTGAGCGCAGAGGATTGCCCTTTGTGCGATATGCTGACGACTCGATGATATTCTGCAAGTCCAAGAGGGCAGCGTTGCGTGTGAAGGAGTCCATAACCCGTTTCATCGAAGGTAAGTTATACCTGAAGGTGAACAAGGAAAAGACAGTAGTGTCATACGTGAAAGGTGTGAAATACCTTGGCTACTCCTTTTATGTGATGAAGGGTAAATGCAAACTTACGGTACATCCGAAAGCCAAAGCGAAGATGAAGACCAAACTGAAAGAGTTGACAAGTCGGAGCAATGGTTGGGGATATGCCAAGAGAAAGC
>CAVGKZ010000095.1:0-25834 GCA_963630025.1 bacterium
GTCATAGAAGCATCAGCACTGAAAGCTGCCATTACAGGCTCTGTCTGTAAGCGGAAAAGGACATTCTATGCAACCGGTTCTCCAACCAAGGAGGATATTTGTATTGCAGTCCTTGCCAACAGCACCTCACAGATGCAAGAGGCTTTTGTGAATGTCAACATCTATGTTCAAGACGACAAGGTAAAAGGGCAAAATGAAGAAAAGACGAAAAGACTTCGTGAACTCTGCCAGCTTGCCTTTGAAACGTTTGAGTCTGTACATGGAGAAGATTTCCGTCTGTCAATGAGCGAGCAACGTGTCATAGATTGTGAGGAAACAGGGGAACACATCATCAACAACAAAGTATTGTATCAAACCATTAACGATTAGATTATGTCAGTAACAGCATGGGGAAAATGCTCCATATTCGTAAAGGACTTGAATACGAGCGGAGCGAACTGGAAGAAACTTGACACTCCTAAGGAGGACACCACGCAAGTAACACCAACCAAGGGTGACACGCTGACGGCGACCGAGGAAGGTGGCGGCACTGTTGACAGGAAAACGAAGAAGTCCACCTATGAGTTGGCCTACCAGCTTTTCGTAAAGAAAGGCATTGCGCAGCCGTTCAAGACCATTGACGGTATCGTGGAGGGCGATTGGGCTGTGGCCGTACAGCCGGAAGACCCGGAACTGCCAGGCGTTTACATGGGCAAGACATCCGTAGGAGCAGAGGAAGCCTACACCACGGCGGACGGTGCATTGATTACGTACACCCACTCTGCGCTTATCCCGGAGGGCGACGCAGTGGCCGCTACCACGGACAAGAAAGGCGACATGGTGTATTGCGCATATCGTTGGCGTATCATCACCGCCACAGCAGTATCTGGAAAGACAGGAGAGTACACTCTTACCTTCAAGCATCCTACAGGAGGCGGTGAAGGCGACATCACAGAAAACACATAGTCATTACGTTTTCCTCCCTTGGCCGATTGAGGGTTATCAGTCGGCATTTGCCCAAGTAGCTCAGTTGGCGAGAGCGAGGCCGAAATTCAGCCATTGAAATCCACAGGCCTTCAAAAAGTGGTTGAGAGACGCAGGTTCGAGTCCTGCCTTGGGTGCTAAATATCAGATATATGGGAAAGCCTGAAATCGGTACAGAAATAGCAATGGTGTTGACTGATACACCATTGGTAATAGATTTTGGAAAGAAGCGTTTCTCTATCTATCCCCAAACGCTGGGAAAAATGTATCTTACATCCCAAATTATAGAAAAGCTCTGCATATCCCAAGAAAACCTAAAACTAGACCCCTTCTTGGAAGCATTGAGGGTAGTAGGAGAGCATCGCGACTATTGTTGTCAGCTTATTGCCTACCACACGATAAAAGGAAAATCCGATTTGCAGAATATCCAAACCATAGATAGGCGCAAAAATGAGATTTCCGAATGTTGCAGCGATGAAGACTTGGCGACTATCCTCATAGTAGTATTGACAGACAACAAGCTACAAGAAATAACCAATGAGCTTGGACTTGATAAAGAAGCGAAGAGGATGGCAAAGGTTAACCAAGCTAAAGATAGCAAGGGAACGTTTGTGTTCGGAGGAAGGACTGTTTGGGGGTCTCTCATTGACGCAGCCTGTGAGCGCTATGGTTGGCCTTATGATTATGTCGTTTGGGGAGTATCCTACAACAACCTCACACTTATGTTGAAGGATAAGATAACATCCATCTACCTCTCAGACGAGGAGAGGAAGAAAGCCCACATCCCAGCTGCCAACGAGAAAGTCTTTGACGGAAACAGGAAAGAGGACATTATGCGTATGGTGCGTGAGAGTGAAGAAGACCCTCAATAATCGCAAGGTTTGCGTATGAAGGAGTGGAATGGTCGCATTTACAAACTTGACAACAAAAAAAAGAGTAAATGAAATTCGTCATAACAGGAGATAATAGTGATGTGTTAAGCTCATTCCTTGGAGTGCAGAAAGGAGTGAGGGAGATGGCGCAAACTGTTGAGCAACAGGGGCAGAGCATCGAAAGTGTGTTTAATCGCATTAAGTCTGTAGCTTCAGTGGCCTTTGCTGGCTTTACTGCAAAGGAAATAGTCAGCACATTAGCTAACGTTCGTGGAGAATTTCAGCAGTCTGAAATAGCCTTTGAGACGATGTTAGGTAGTGCGTCCAAGGCAAAGATTATGATTGCAGACCTTGCTAATCTTGCAGCCTCCACTCCGTTTGACATGAGAGGCGTTGTGTCAGGTGCAAAATCATTGCTTGCCTACGGTTTCGCTGCCGATGAAGTAACAGACACAATGAGACGTTTGGGAGATATTTGTGCTGGGCTTGGCCTTAATCTGCAAGATATGGCATGGCTCTATGGTACGACTATGGTGCAAGGGCAATTGTTCACACAAGACTTTCGCCAGTTTACAGGCCGTGGTATTCCTTTGGCCGAAGAATTGGCTAAGCAGTTCGGCGTGACCAAAGACAAGGTTCAAGAACTGGTGACCGCTGGAAAAGTAGGTTTCCCCGAAGTAAAGAAAGCCTTGGAGTCCATGACAAATGAGGGCGGCAAGTTCGGCGGTCTCATGGAAAAGCAATCCCACTCCATAACAGGTCAGATAGCGAATATTGAGGACACCATCGAAATGGCTATCAACGACCTCGGCACGCAGACCGAGGGTATCATGAATGATGCCTTGGACATCACCTCTACCATCATTGACCATTGGAAAGACATAGGAGAAGCCATTCTTGCCGCTGCATCTGCCATAGGGTTGTATAAGGCAATGTCTGTTGGTGTGGCCGCTTTCGGTGCCGCTACCACCAACGCCGGTTATGCCGCAGAATTGTCCGCACTTAATGCTTTGCTTCCAGCCAAAGAAGAAGCGAAGAAGACAGATTTGGAAGAAGCAGTTGCCAAAGGAAGATTGTCTGCGGCTCAAGCGGAGTTGGTCGCATCCAAGCGTGAGGAAGTTCAGGCTTATGCCGACAGTCTGGCAAAGAAAGCAAAAGCGGCGCAAGAAGAGCTTGCAAGTATCAATGATGAGGTTGATGCTTTAAAGAATAGAGACAGAGAGGCGCAACTGTCACTTGACTATTATGAGCAACAATATGAAGCTGCGGTGAAGAGCGGTGATGGCTTCGCTATTGAGACTGCTGAGAATAATCTCAATACTGCCGCATCTAACAAGAACGCAACCGCAAAGCAGTTGCAAGCCGCACAAACGAGGCAAACCGCTGCCGTCAAGGCCGCAGAAACCGCTACAACAGAAGCCAACACCGTTGCCCAAGGAGTTGAAACTGCCGCCACTGCACGTGGAACTGCGGCAAAGAGCATTCATGCTCAGTTTACCTTATTGTGCAAGAAAGCGCAGGATGCTTGGAACGCCTCAATGTTCTCGTCCCCCCTCTTTTGGATAGCAGCTGCCATCGCTGGCGTTTCCTATGCAGTGTACAAATTGGTGACCGCAGAGAGCGCACACGAAAAGGCTGTCAAGGAGTCTAATAAGGCGTGGGATGAATTTAACTCTAAGTTGAAAGAAAGACAATCCCAGTCGGAAAATCTTATCAGGACCATACAGTCGGAAACAGCGTCCGAATTTCAGAAAGCACAGGCATACGATACTCTCAAAAGCCTTATGCCAGAGCTTACCGAAAAATATGACCAAGCCGCCATCGCTGCCATGGATTTCTCCGATGCGCAAAAGGATATTGCCACGAACACAGACAAGATAACTCTTGAAAAGGCAAGAGAAGATGTTGAAAAGTACAGAAAACAAGTAGAGCAATTATCTTATACAACTCAATCTGTCGCTGGTCATACAATGGGCGGCACGTCAAATGGACGGGCTTACGAACAAGCCAAGGAGAAGTTAGACCAAGCTTTGGGCGTACTTGTAAAGATAGAGTCGCTGCAAGAACAGGCGAGAGAGAATGCTCGACCAATCGAGGTTCGTCTGGAAGAAGCCAAGGAAAACGAAAGAGTGCGCCAAGAAATCTTTGACTTCTATGATGAAGCGATGGTTCTTGCTAACGACTGGCAGGCTGCCAATGAAACAATCAATTTCGTCACAGGAGAAACAAGACTTGATGCGTTTATATCCAAGGCAGAAAAGGATATAGAAGACCTCCGTAAGGATATGGAGAAAAACCCTACGGATGTAAGTCTTAGATTGAAATACGAAGAGAAGACCAAGGTTCTCAATCAAATACAGGATATGAAAACCAGTTGGGATGCTACTGGCGCAACGACCATTCCTTTGATTTTCAAGGCTGATTGGCAGTCTGCCCAGCAATCTCTCGATCAAGCGAGAAGAAAGGCTCAATCGTTGGCCAGCGGCGTTTCTACGAAATCGTATCTTGATGCATATAACGAAGCCAAAACCGCCTATAACCAAGCACAGGCTCTCGTAAAAAAGATAAAGGCAGATAAGACTGCATACACCGACCAGCAATATAAAAAAGCCATTGAAGAGCTAAAAACCGCCAAGGATGCTTTTTCCGATTTAGGCGGTGATGTTAGCGACAAGACTACCAAAAAGGACGATACAGCCAAGAAGAAACGTCTTGAAGCGCAGGAGGCACTCAACGAGCAGTTGAAGCGGCTCCAACAGAAGAACACCGATGATGAAATAGCCCTCATGCAGGACAGCACGGAGAAGAAGCTGGCCGAGATACGCAACGACTACAAGAAGCAGCTCTCCGAGATTGACAAGCAGGAGGCCGAGTTCAAGAAGAAGAACAAAGAGGCTGGCAAGGGCGGCAACCTTACAGGGGAGCAGTCCGAGGCTCTCAACGAGGCAAGGAAGCTGGCCAAGCAGGACTACGACAAGCAGATTGAAGACACCGAAAAGGAAGCCCTCAAGTCGCAGCTGGAAGCCATGCGAGACTACCTCAAGGAGTACGGCACATACCAGCAGCAGAAGCTGGCCATTGCCGAGGAGTACGCCCAGAAGATTAAGGAGGTCAACGAGTCGTCAGACAACGAGGCTACAAAGGCGTGGAAAGTGAAGTCGCTGGAAGCCGAACGGAACAAGGCCGTGCAGCAGACGGAGATTACCGCCATCAAGCAGCGCATAGACTGGGGCAGCGTGTTCGGGGAGTTCGGGGCGATGTTCAAGGTGCAGCTCCAACCCACGATAGACAGCCTTAAAAGCATTGCGCAGTCAAAGGAGTTCAAATCCTCTTCGCTGGAAGAGCAGAAGACACTCTACGAACTCATCAACAAGCTGGAGCAGTCCAACACCGTATGGGACGGCGACATCTTCAAGCGTGTGTCTGACGATATAATGGCCTATCAGTCGGCCATGAACAACCTCACCGCAGCGCAGGAGCAGGAGCGCAAGGCCACCACGGCTCTCGCAGAAGCAAAGGAGCGGTTGAAGAAAGCCGAAGCCGAGGGCAACGAGGTGGGCACAGACATAGCCAAGGCCGATGTGCGCAGTGCGGAAGAAAACCTCTCGCAAGCCTCGGAGAGCGTGAAACTCTTTGGTTCGCAGGTGGAGCAGACATCGGCCGACTTGCAGACATCATCGCAACAGGCGGTCAACCAGTTCCAGCAGCTGGAGTCGGGCTTGTCTGGCCTCACGTCGGGCAGTCTGAAAGGGGCGGTGTCTTCGCTGGCATCGCTCGACAAGCTGTTTGGCGGCAGCATGGAAAAGGACTTGGCCAACACGCTTGCCAGCGGCTTCCAGTCTCTCTTGGGCGAGGACAGTAAGGCGTCAAAGGCTCTCACGGAGGCTCTCGGGAGCAGCGGCATGGCTGGGCAGATAATTTCCGCCGTGCTGGGCATGCTCGACACGATTGCGCAGAACGGTCTCAGCGGCATCATCACCGGGCTTCAGGACTCCGTATTCGGGGCGGTGGACGGCATACTGAGCGACGTGCTTAGCGGCGACATCGTGACGAAGACGCTCGAAAATTCATTTGGCCACATCACCGGGCTGCTCGACACGCTCACCTTCGGCGGCTTTTCTTCATGGGCTGGGGGCGACTCTGACGAGACGCTGCATGATGACCTTGCGCGGCTGGCCGAGACCAACGAGGAGCTGCAAAAGGTGATGGAAAGCCTCAAGGAGACGATGGAGGATGCCAAGGTGGCCGACTCCAAGGCCGTATACGAGCTGCAGAAGCAGAACATCGAGGCGAGGCAGAAGAACACCCGTGAGTCGATGCAGCGTTCGGCCGACGCTTCGTCAAAGGGCGTGCTGGGCATAGGCAGCGAGGCCAGTTCCTACTACCGCATGAACGAGGGCATGGATGCCGTGCGGTGGGCGAGGGTGAGCAAGGCCGCCGGGGTGGCCGTCACGACGGCGCAGGAGTTCTTCAGTCTCACCAGCGAGCAGATGTACCGTGTGGCCGAGTATACCACGGAGGACTATCTGCTGCTCAAAGACCTTGCCAACGACGGCAAGGAGGACGCTTCGGGCTTCATGGACACCTACATCGGGTACTGGAAGGAGCTTAAGGAGGCGGAGGACGCCTACTACGAGAAGCTCACGTCCGTTTCGTTCGACACCATAGAGAGTGACTTTCTCTCCTCGCTCACCGACATGGATGCCGATGCACAGGACTTTGCCGACAACTTCGAGGACTATCTGAAGAAAGCCGTGTTGCAGGCCATGGTGGTCGACCAGTACAAGCCGATGCTTGAGGCGTGGTACAAGGAGTTCGCCAAGGCCATGGAAGACGGCACGATGGACGATGCGGAGATGGGGAGTCTGATGAACGGCGACAACGGCTACAACAAGATAGTGGAACAGGCACTGGCCATGCGCGACAGCTTGCAGAAGGTGTTCGGATGGGACGACTCCACGTCTTCCGAGGGGCAGTCGGCCACCACCATTGCTTCGGCAGGACTCACCGAGGACACAGGCAAGGCCATTGAGGGACGCTTCACAGCCATGCAGATAGCCACCGAGGGCATAGGCAGTTCGGTCATACAGAGCGTACAGCTGCTGACAGGCATAGCCACCAACGGAGCTGCCACAAACAGTACGGTGGCCGACATAAAGAACATGATGGTAATGGCCAACAGTCACCTCGAAGACATGGTAAAGTACGCAAGGCTCACCTACAACGACTTCGGGGCTAAGATGGACTTGATATACTCTAAGTTAAAGCAACTTTGACCCTCACGGCTTTTCACTGCTGCGTCCTTACAACTATACCCAGCAATAGCAAAAGCGGCTCACAGCGGAAGCCAAGGGTCTAAAACGGAATATAAAACACAACTCAATATGCCAAACGGAAAACTGACAATCAACGGCAAGGACGCATATTCCACTTGGGGGCTTTACTTCAACGGTACGGCCATAAGTGCGCTGATGACCCCAGCTCCGGCCAAGGATTATGTTACAAGCAAAAGCCGTCTTGTGGACGGTTCGATAGCAGACTTCAGCACTGTGCGCATCGACGCAAGGGACGTGACGCTGACATTCTACATATCCGCAAAGTCAGAGGCGGCGTTCCTCACGCAGTACGCCTCGTTTTGCGAGGAGCTGAAAAAGGGACTGCTTGTGCTCCACACCTCGTATCAGCCGGACGTATACTATCGTCTGCGCTATGTGTCCTGCTCACAGTTCAGCGAGTTCAATCGAGAATTGGCCGAGTTCGCCCTAAAGCTGACTGAGGACGACCCTTCAGACCGTGGAGAAACGTCAATCCATTAACAAGGAGACCGCATAATGGAGACCATCACCATATACAACCCCGACGGCACGGCCATACTGACCACAGCCACACCAAAGGGCAGCACGCTGAAGCGAGAGCTGATGAAAGAGGACTACATCACGCTCAAGCTCTCCCTTGCCTCTCCGCTGTCCTTTCCCCTTGGCAGCTACTGCGACACCGACTTCGGACGCTACACCGCCACAGAAGTCACCGTCCCTGCGGCCAACGAGTCAACAGGCGGCTACGACTACGAACTGCGCCTCAATGCCGACTACTACAAGTGGCAGAACAAACTCTTCAAGTACCGCCCGAAGACAGGCGGACAGGAGGCATCGTGGAGCTTGACGGCACAGATAAGCGTGTTCTTGCAAGCGTTTCTCACCAACCTCGAAGCCCTCGGTTATGACAAGACCGCCGACGGCTCGAAATACACCGTGACCATAGACAACTCCATCACAGGCGAGGCCAAAGCCCTCTCGTTTTCCAACGCCAGCCTTATTGATTCGCTCACGGCCATTGCCGAAGAGTTCGACTGCGACTGGTGGGTGGACGGCTCGGTCATACACATGGGCAAGTGTGAGACAGGCGAAGCCGTCACCATAGAGGCAGGTGTGGATACTCCGAGCTTCGATGCCTCGGACAGCAGTGGCTCATACGCCACCAGACTCTACGTCTTCGGAGGCACTACCAACGTACCCTTGCGCTACCGCAAGAAGCTCGTGTTTGACGCACTCTCATCGTGGAACGCCGGAGACAACCGCACCGCAGTCGCAGACACCACACGTCCGCTGGCACTGGGCATGTTCTCGCAGCTTAAGACAGAGACCTACAAGACCGCCGTATTCAGCGACCAAGGCTTCAAGGGCAGCGTGACCTACGGACAGACCTACGGCGGCAGCACCGAGACGGTGAGCCTCACCGCCAGTGGCTCATGCGGCGTGTGGGAGACGAGCTTCCTGCCCGTCGGACAGTTCGCCACATCAATGGCCGACACCTATCTGCGAGTGGCCATATCACCACGCAAGATGGGCATGGACGCCCCCAAGGTGAAGTTCACGGTGCGGACGCTGCTACAGGCCACCACGGCAGGCTCTACCGTCACCCTTGCCGAGAGCAGCCATGCCGAAGTGGCCGACGCGGAACTGTCAGTCCTGCTGTTGCCGCTGCCCGAGATAGATCTTTACCACAAAACTGCCACGGAAAACACCGTCAAGCTCACCGTCTCGCTCACCGTGGCCGACGTGGACTTTACCGACAAGGGCGCAGACGGATGGAACTGCTCCAGCTTCGACTTCACCGCCACGCTCGTGACCCAAGGCAGCACCGCCACCGAAGCACCGGGCAGTCTGGCATGGATACGCAGCTACGCCGAAACCGAGGTAACATTCCAGTCAGGGACGTATGCCGGGCAGACCTACACCGCCCGGGTGGAGACCAACAATGGCGAAGCCATCCTGCCCGGCACGCTCACCATCCAGTCGGGCATGAAGTACACCATATCGCCCATCGTGTCGGCCAAAGTGCCAATAGGCTACTTTATCAGCGACACCGACGAGGAGACCACCGTCACCGCCATCACCGAACAGCGGCTCATGCTGCCCTTATCGTGGAACAGCGGCTGCAACTGGATAGACGCAGAAGAGGGACTGACGCAGGAGCAGATAGTGGAGAGCGTCGTGACCATCGACGACATCTATCCCACGCTGGAGCAGACCGTCGACAGCGTGCAGACCTACCGCAAGGAAGTCACCGACGACGACGGTAACGGCACTGGGCAGTACGAGACGTTCTACCTCGTGGGCGATTCCACCCTCACGTTCAGCGACAACTACCGTCTTAAAGACACCGACCTTACCGTGTTGTTCTATTCGGGCAAGCTCGCTGGTATGCGCTTCACGGCAGACTTCCACAAGAATGGCGACACCATCAGCGGTGTAATCCTTGACGATGGCACGAAAGGCGCGCTCACCGTCACCGCCGCCACAGGAGCATTTGAGCTGCAAGCCAGCGAGGACTACGGCCGCAAGCTGCCCGACACCGTGCTCTACCCAGCCACAGGCGACACCTTTTCGCTCGGCGGCTACGATGCAAGCTACTTTTCAGAACTCGGCCTCGTTGAAGCCGCCGAGGCACGGCTGCTCGAAAAGGGCAAGGAGTATATGGAGAAGTGCAAGCGTGACGACAAGACCTACACGGCCAAGCTCTTCTGGTGGAAAGCCAAAGAGTTGCAGCTCGGCATCGGCCAAAAGGTATTGCTCAAAGACCCCTCGCTATTTCCCACAGACGGCAGGGAGTCACGTGTGACAGGTTGTGAGCTAAGCCTCGACATACCGCACGACAATCCGCAGTACACCTTTGGCGAGAGCAGCGCATACAGCCGTCTCGGAGCATTGGAGTCAGCACTCGACAGCCTCGCGTTCCAAGGCACTACATACATCGGCGGCACGTCCAACAAGGGGAACGCCGTGGACATCCTTGCCACCGATGATTCCACAGCACCCACCGACAAGAACGTCAACTCCGCCCGACGCAGCGAGAGCCGCTTCCTGCGCAAGGACAGAGCCGACACCGCCTCCGGCCTCATCACCTTTGCCGCCGGGCTGGCCGCCAAGGCCGCTGCAAGGCTGGAGCAGGGCATGACGGTGGGAGAGGGCGGCGTGTACGGCATGGACAGCGGCGGCAAGGTCAAGGCGGCGGACGTTGAGGCCGTCACGGGAAAGATTGTCACCGCCATGGTGGACTACCTGCAAAGCTCCGACTACGACACGACGCAACAGACGGGCTTCGGGTTCTACCGAAAGAGCGGCGGCAGATACGGGCTTAACGTGACAGACCTCATGGTGTGGGGCAAGGCCATATTCAACTCGCTGGAGATACGCAAGCTCTACAGCGTGGGCGGCAATATCGTGCTCTCGCCGTCGGCATCAAAGATATTCAAGGTTGCGCCCTACTACGAGACGGCCTCTGACGGCACGCAGACGCAGACGGGATGGAAGTGCTGGCTGCTGGCCGACGACGGCACTACGGCCACCACCAACCAGTGGCAGACGGACGACCAGGCCAGATGCCAGACGTTTGACATTGCCGAGGGTGCGTACGAGGGCGTGGCCAACAAGAACTATTGGCGGCGCGTGACGGCTGTCAGCACGGAGAACGAGCAGATTATTGACCCCGACTCCGGCACGGCTCTCTATGACGGGCAGAAGTATGCGTGGGTGGTGCTGTCAAAGGACGACTGCCTCGCAGGCAGCGACGAGCCGCAGCCGCAGGACACCATAGTCTGCATGGGCAACCGCAACTCCACGGGCGACAAGGCCGACCGCGCCAACCTCATAATGCTGGAGACCGTGGGCGAGGATGCGCCGATGATAGCCCTCTACCGCCGTGTGTTCGGCTATTCGCTGGAGCAGACGTGCGTGTTTCGGTTGAGCTACAACGGTGTTGATGTTGTGAGCAAGTACTTCAATTGGGTCAGTGCGTCGGGCGACCGTGAGTGGCACGCGGTATATCTGGGCGAATGGGACAGCTCTCGCACCTACTACTACTACGAGGAGGTGACCCACCGTGGCACGCGCTGGCTCTGCATAGCTCCGGCCGACGGTGAGGGTACGCAGAGCGAACCGTCAGAGACCAGCGGCCTGTGGATGGCCACCACGGCCATACAGCGCGAGAAGCTGCTGCTGGAGCTTAGCGGTCAGGACACGCTTGACTGGGGCGAGAGCATCACCGTCAACGCGGCAGTGTATCTGGGCGACGAGGCAGTGGACACGTCCACAGGCTGGGAGTGGAGCGTGGTGCGAGACAGCGGCGATGCCGTAGAGGATGCGGCATGGAACGCAGGGACTAAGGCGCAGCAGTTCCGGGGCATGATTACCTTGTCGTTCTCCGAGAGCTGCAACGACCTCGGGGAGGAGCGGCAGGGCGTATACGGCACGGTCTTTACCTTCAAGGCGTGGCAGACGGGCAGCAAGGCCGAGGCTGTCAGCGCAACTCTAAGCATATAACACTCAACAAAACTAAAAAGGAATAAAAAGATTATGGCTACAAACAAAAGTCTCGGCACGGCAGACTCGGTAACGTCCGTGCAATCCACCGACAGCGTATTCGTTGAGGTGGGCGGAAGCGTGAGAAGAATCACGATGTCAAACTTCGCCTCGCCAATGGGCAGCGAGCTTATCAGCAGCAACTACACGCTTGAGGGCAGCAGTTCGCCGAAGTTCGACGTGAGCAGCAAGTTCGCCGTCAACCGCTACACAGCAAGCATGGGCGGCTATATGCTGAAAGTGTCCGGCGGCAAGGTATATGCTGCAAAGCTCAACCCCTCGAACTGGAACTACTTTGAGGACGGTTCGGCGGTGGACGACGCATCGAAGTATGAAACGATGGTGCACGTGCCAAAGTGCCACTTCAAGGCCAGCGGAAAGACGATGCAGCTGGGAGGACTCTCGGCCATTGCCGGAGGCCACACATTCGACTCGCCCGAATGGGTGGGGGCATACTTGATGTATGTGGACGGCAGCAGCATCGGCCACAGCCGCCCTGACGTAAGCCCTGCACACTCTAAGACAATGAGCGGCTTTTGGAGTTGCGCACAGAAGCTGGGCACTGACTGGGGACTGGCCAACTATCAGTTCCACTGCCTCATCAACGCCCTCTTTCAGGCCAGCTACGGCAACCTCAACTCGCAGGAAGCCGTTGGCCTCGGTTGGCAAAGTTCATCGTGGGAAGCGTGCCGCAACGTGGCGATGGGCTTGACACGCACCCTCGGTGACGGCACAGGCTCGGTGCTCTACAACGACTCAACCCTCGGCAACCAATACCCCACGAAGCTCTTCGGCTTCGAAGACCTCTGGGGCAAGCTGTGGGAGTTCCGCCCTGGCATACGCTTCAGTTACGACTCTACCACTGCCGTGCGCACAGCCACCGTATATAGCGGCAACCAAGTGAGCAACACCGCATCGGGACGCACATTCACTTGCCTGTCATCTGCAGGCGAAGCATACGTCTCGCAGATGCAGCTGGGCGAATACTGGGACATGATACCGCAGGCTGTCAGCGGCTCTGCCACCACATACTACTGCGATGGTGCGTGGGCTGCGACAGGTGGCCAGTTGCTGAACGTCGGTGGTCACGCCTACGGCGGGTTGCGGTGTGGCGTTGCGTACTCGGCCTCGTCCAACGGTTTCTCGCTCTCGTGGCCGTCCCTCGGTGCTCGTCTGGCTTTCTATGGCACGCCAATTCTCGTGAGCGGCACGGAGCTGATGGCGATGTAAACGGCGGCTCGGCTGACGTGTTACATCGTCGGTCAGCCGGGTGGCAAAATCGTTTTTATTGAAGCATTAAATAATAACAATACAGAGAATTAATTAATTAACAAAAAGTTTAACAAAAACCATCAAGGTGAAAAATTCATTGCAAAGTCTTTGCGCAAAGACTGACGGGCTTCTTAAAAAGATAGGACAATAAAAAGCCGAAGCGGCGTGCGCTTCTTTCTACTGCTCACGCCGCAGAGGCACAAAAGGTAATAAATCGTGGAGTTGCTGAACGTCGGTGGTAACGCTAACAACGGGTTGCAGTGTGGCGTTGCGTACTCGAACTCGAACAACGGTTTCTCGCTCTCGTGGCCGTCCCTCGGTGCTCGTCTGAAATTCTGCTCAAAAGAAATTACACGTTCCTCGTCCCCTCGTCGTATGGTCACGTGATGGCCAATGGACTGGCGAGAACACACGGTTGAACCTGACTCGATGGAGGAGACGCACACGCACACGCACGCACGAAAAGCGATGGTCTCCGACAGAGCAAAGACAAAAGGCGTTGGGTATGAGTGTGAGCAATCACACAACAGAGTCCCCTTGCACGAGTAAGCAATGCAGTTGTACGCATATACCGAAAGTCCATGAGCCGAGAAGAGTAGAAAGCCCGACAGCAGTAAGCAAGGCATTGCGATGGATTGAAGAACAGGCTCTTTGACATGATTGAGACAAAAGCGGAAGCCAACGAGGCAGTGGAACTGGCATACAGGCGCAAAGCTCGCAAACGAGGCAAGAACCGCAAGGTGAAGCTGGAGCAAGTGAGTGAGCAGGGCAACATTGAGTTGGCCGTGAAGAAGTCACGCAAGGGCAAGGAGGGAAAGAAAGGCGTGATAGTGTATGACAAGGACAAGGAGGGCAACAACGCCCGAATAAAGTCCATGCTTGACACTCGCACCTACCGCACCTCGCCTGGCCATGACTGTATGCGGCGATGCCCATGCGGAAAGGTAAGGAGGCTGCACAAGCTGCCCTACTATCCCGACCACATTGTGCATCATGCCGTAATGCAGGTGCTGATGCCACACTTCACCAAAGCCCTCTATAAGGAGAGCGGTGCAAGCGTGAAAGGGCGTGGCATGATGTACGCCAAGAAGCGCACGGAGCGATGGATAGACGAACACAAGGGAGCAGGACGCATATACTATGTGAAGCTGGACTTTGTGAAGTTCTACGAAAACATTGACCAGCGCAGCATCCTCGCAAAGCTGAACGAGAAATTTGGCGATGAGGGCATGAGATACGCCTTGCATGAGATAGTCACGGCACTGCCAAAGGGACTCGGCATTGGGCTATATCCGATACAGACACTGACGAACTTCTATATGAGCGCACTTTGCAGAAAGGTATGCAGGATGTTCAGCGTGAAAGTGGAGATATACTGTGATGATATTGTGGTGCTCGGCACTGACAAAAAGGAGGTGTGGAGGGCTGTCAACTTCATCAAGGCTTATGCCGAGAATGATATGCACCAGCCGCTGCACTCTAACATCGGGATGCAGATAGTGGACGAAAACCACTTCCTCGACTATGTGGGCTACCGCTTCTATTTCAATCACACTCTACTGCGCAAGCGGATGAAAGTGAGGTTTAAGAGGGCTATGCACAACCATAAAGACCCTATGCGCCGCTACCGTGCGGCCATGAGTTACAAGGGATGGCTTATGCACTGCGATGGTTTTAATTTATGGAGGAGAACAACAGGAATGGAAAGTTTTGACGATTTCGAGATGCCGAGGTTTGACGAAAGGGATGCCGACGGCAAGCGCATATTCCAAGGCCGCAAGGGCAGTGTCAGCATGATAATCAACCAGCCGATGACGCTTCTTGACGTGGAGTTTGAAGTGAAAAGCCAATACGGCAAAAAAGGAGTAACCAACCTTATGCAGGTACAGATTGGCGGCGTTACCTACAAGATGCGCTCCAATAATGCGTATCTGGACAAACAGCTTCACTGGTTCCAAGAAAACGGCCATCTGCCCCTGCGAGGATGGAAGTTTATCAACTGGAATACGACAGGGGTGGGAAATCCCGACTACCGCATAGTCCGTCCCGACTGGACACCTGAAAAAGGCTTTTAGATAACACAAGTATAACGTATTAATACTTTTACAATTATGAGCGCACAAAAGATTACATTCAGCCAGCAGCCGCCCTTGCTCACGGACGAGGGCAAGACCATCCTCGTGTGCTTCGGGATGGAAGAAAAGGAAGAGACCTACGAGACCACCGACGCCAAGGGCAAGACCACCGAGGCGAAGCGCACCGTGTGGGAGGGCTACGCAGTGCGCGTGAGCCAGCCCATAAGCCGCGACAAGGTGATAGACGCAATAGTCACCGCCGCCTATCCCAGCGACGTGATGCAGGCCATCGTGAACAACCACCTCATGGACGAAGCCGACGACGAGGACTACGAGGAGCACCAAGCCGAGTGGACAGCGATGCAGCAGTGGCGCAAGCAGGCCAAGCAAGTGGCAAAGGAAGTGATGGAAGCATACGCGGCACGGTAAGCCAGCAACAGCCAAGCCAACAACAAAACCAAGCAAGACATGAGAACAGAACGACTATTCATGCGCCGCCGCTACGCACCGCTCGTGACGGCATGCACGCTCTCCTGCATCACGCCCGAGAGCACGCCGACGCAGATATACAGCGAGGGCGAATACCAGCCCGACCGGGAGGGAACAAGCGGCGTTCCCTGCGGACTGTGTCCCGTAGTGTCGGCATCGGCCAAGGACGGAACGTGGCCGGAGACGAGAAGCAACAAGAGGCTAAGCTCGATGCAGTGGTATGCCAACGGGGCGAAGATAGAGACGCTTGCCGACTGGACAAACAAGTACACCATACTCACCGACGGCGACACCCGAGGCACTCTGCTCATCCGCCGCAACGTGGGGCTGAACGAGCGCATACGCCTGCGCTTCGAGGCCACGCTGCTCGACGAGCGAACAGGCGAAACCGTGGCCGTGCGCAGCGAGGAAACCACGCTCTACACCAGTCAGGCCGCCGAGGACGCATGGGCGGTGGAGACCGACTTTGCGCCCAACCTGACCTACTCGCCGCTGGACGACAACCTCCTGCTGCACGACTATCAGACCTCGCACGGCATCGCCTCAACGCTCACCCAGGCCGACATCTATGACGGAGGCCAATATCTGCGCACGGCAGCCATCCGGGTGCGCCGGGGCAAGGAGCAGCAAACCACGGGCTACCAGCTGCGCCTGTACCGCACCGAATCAGGCACGGCCAAGCAGCTCACCGCAGGCACGGGCGAACTCACCGCCCTCTCGCTCACCTCGATGACCATAGACCTGCGCGTAGTGGAGAACGGGGCAACATATATGCTTGAGGTGCTCTCAACGGACGGCCAGCTGCTGGTGAAGAAGAACGTCTGCACCGTCACCCGGCTGGTGCGCCCCGTCACCGTCAAGCCGCTGTCCAGTGCCGACATCTATCCCGATGCCGTCCAGATGTGGCAGCAGGCAGCCGTGGCGTGCCGCGACAAGGACGTGGACTGCCCCGAACACGTGCTGAAGATGCAGCTCGTGGCCAGCACAGCCTACGAGAGCGACGTGGTGGTGGGCGAGGGCTGCAAGATTGCCTTTCCGCTGAGCCAGTTCACCATAGGCAACACCACCCAAGACAACTACGTCACCACGGCCTACGAGTATGACTACAAGCCCGTATACACCATGGCCACCGACGCGGACGGCAACCAGTATGTGGACGAAAGCGGCAACCCCTTTATCTTCAACTAAACAAGACCAAGCAACATGAAGTACGTACTCGCAAAGACAGACAAGGCCGTGGCCGCAGGCTTCGACCCACAGACCCACAACACCGTGGACATACAAGGCCGTGGCAACATGATGGTCATCACAGCCAAGGGCATGATGCTCTCACCCGACATGGAGGGAACGGAAGAGGAACGCATCGAGCAGCTCGGCGGCATCAGCTTCACGACCAACCGCGACCTCGACACATACCTATACCTCAACGCCAAGCAGTAAGCCCACAGTAGGTGCTGCGCCACCGCTGCACCCCGAAAAGTATAACCAAAAAACACCAAGCAACATGACAGAAACACTATCAGGAAGCATCACGCTCAAACGACTGAAGAAAGGCGTAAACGTGATACTCTACATCAGCACATCCAACGCAGCCATGTATCAAGGCTGGAACAAGGCCACCGCCGCCGTCAGCCCCGACTTCACCCAAGCCGCCAACCAGCCCGTGCTCACACCGACGGCAGTGGCAGGCAGCGGACAGACGGCAAGCATCACGCAAGGCACGTGGTACTACAACGGCACTGCCCTCACCTTTTCCGGCACGGCCGACTCAAGCGGATTCATACCCGGTTCAAGCGACTCGCGCTTCAAGTACAACCCCACCACCAAGGCACTGCGCATCGTGGGCAACATAGCCTCGGCCACCAACACCTCGAACGACGTGCTGAAGTTCTCGGGCGGCGGAGAGTGCGCAGGCGTAGACTGGACGGGCGACGCATCGGCCGAACTCCACCTTCAGGAGATAGGCTCAAGCTCGGCACAGCTGCTGCTCACCGCCGACCGTGCCACGCTCGACTCAACCAACACCACGGCCACAGCCACAGCCACGCTCATGATTAGCGGCGAGGAAATGACCAGCGGCTACACCTACAAGTGGACAGACGAGAGCGGAGCAACCATACAGACCTCCACCTCACGCACCTGCACCATCAAGCGAGAGAACATCACGGCCATAGGCGGCATCTGGTGCTTCGCCTACCTCTCAACCGACACCACGTCGGCCATAGCCTCGGCGTTCATAGAGTTCATAGACCTTGCCGACCAGTACGAGCTGGAAGCCTCGGTAAGCGGCGACTGGGACGGCACAACCGCACAGACCGTCACCGCCAAGCTCTACAAGTATTCCTCCAGCACGGGCAAGGGCGAAAAGGTGTCGCTCGACGGCTACACCGTCACCCACCGCTTCGTGGGAGCAAGCACCGACACCGAGTACGGCACGCTCACGGGAGAAAGCGTCAGCGTAGACTCCGACATCTGGGGCAAGGCCGACGACAACGAAGACATCATCGACTTCATCGCCGTGACCAAGTAGCCGAACAATCCAAAACCAACCAAACAAGACCGACATCATGCTATCATCCTCCATTACCCTACACCGCAAGCCAAAGGACGGCAAGGACGGCACAAGCCTCACACTGAAAGGCAAGTGCATAGCCCACTATGCCAACCACGCCGCCATCGGCTCGTCATACACCTACGCCAAGGGCGACCTCGTAATCGTGGACTCATCCGCCGACGTGCCTTCGGGCAGAACCACACCGGGTTCGGTGCTCGCAGCTGCGCCCTCGGTGCTAAGGGCTGAAACGGCAAGCGCATTGCCCTACTGGTTCGTGTGGCAGGCAGAAGGAAACGACGGCTACGTGGACGCTGACGGCGACCTGTGGCTCGCCAACGAATCCACATGGACTAACATGGGGCATATCAGGGGCGAAAAAGGGGACAAGGGCGACAAGGGCGACAAAGGAGACCCCGGCAGCCAGGGAGACCCCGGCAACGATGCCGTGACAATCTACGTCACCGACGCACCACTCATCTTCGACACCACCACCGAAGGAGTAGTCACCGCAGCCACGCTCACGCAGTATGCCAAGATATACGTCAGACAGGGCAGCGCAAACATCACCAGCCAATGCACATTCTCCGTTGTCGGCGGATTGAACTGTAGCAACTGCGCCGTAAAGAACTCCGGGAGCTACGCCCTTGTGAAAGTGGGCGCAGTGGCAACGACAACGATAGCCAATCCGCAAGACGCGTCGCAGACCATCAGCGTAAGCGCACAGGCAGGCTACGTGGACGTGGCCGTGACATACGGCGGCGTGACCTA
Source organism: bacterium (assembly GCA_963630025.1). Classification (GTDB taxonomy): domain Bacteria; phylum Bacteroidota; class Bacteroidia; order Bacteroidales; family Bacteroidaceae; genus Prevotella. The sequence continues at coordinate 18,854 of CAVGKZ010000095.1, forward strand.
CCGCACGCAAGTACAGTGGCAGGTGAACCTCACAAAGTTCAGCGGCGGCCTCTACTGGGACGACCAGAACCTCACCAGCCAGTACAGCAAGCTCTCCACCGAAGTGGGCGGCCTCGCCGACCAGTACTCCGAGATAAAGCAGTCGTATGACAATATCAGCCTCAAGGTGGGCGAGCAGCACACAGGCCGCACCAACCTGCTGCGAGGCTCGGCGTGCAAGCGTCAGGGCGAGGGCTGGGCAAAAATGTCGGGCGGAGCATACAACTCGGGCGCACCAGTGGAATACATCAGCACCACCAAGGCACTGCAAGGCGTGAACACACTCGTCTGCAAGCCCTACGGCGGCACGAGCGGCACTCTCGCCGGATTCCACTGGGTGGGCGGCGCACCGCAGGGCAACATCCCCGTCACCAAGGGCAAGAAGTATACGCTGTCCTTTTGGGCAAAGGCCGAAGACGTGAGCAAGGTGGAGTTCGTACTGGAGACAATCTGGGCAAGCGGCCTCACCTCCGACCGCACCAGTTACATCGGCCCGGGCGGCACAGACGGCGGCGGATGCAGCAAGACTTTCACCGCCAATCAGAACGGCACGTGGCAGCTCTTCACACGTACGGTCATCATTCCCTCCGACGCAGCCTACTCATACCTCGAAGTGTGCCTCTTTGCCCGTGCGCTCACCTCCGACCAAACCACGGCATACATCAGCCGCCCAATGATGGAACAGGCCGACAACTACAACGGATGGACGCTCTCCAGTGGCGACACCGAACCCACAGGCGGCAATATGCTCGACAACACACGGCTGCTGCGAGTGGAGAGCGGCAAGAACCTCACCACCGTCAGCGGCACAGTCACCGACAACGCCTACGAGGGCAACAGCCAGATATATGCCAGCGCACTCACGCAGAACACAGCCGTATACGCCCTCGTCTGGAGCAACCTCGGCATCGAACGTGCGCAGGACTACACGCTCTCCTTCATGGCCAAAGGCACGGGTACGCTCTCGGCCTACCTCCTGCCAGCCACCAACTGCATCACATACGTTGAGTCCAGCGCATCCGCCGATTTAGTCACCAACACCAACGGACGGGCAGACTGCGCCCTCACCTCCGAGTGGCAACGCTTCACGGTGCACTGGCAGTCGGTCAGCCCCACGGCCTTGCCCACGCAAGTCTACATCGTAGTACAGGCCAAGTCGGCAGTCTATATCACGCAGCCCAAGCTCGAACGTGGTGCAACCCCCACGGCCTACACCGCCGCCGCAAGCGACCAGATAGGCACAGACCAACTCCTTGCCACTGGCATCGACATTGCCAACAAGAAGATAACCGTCACCGCCAACCAGTTCACCGTACAGAACAACTCCGGCGAAACCACAGCCGCCGTGGATGCCGACGGACGGCTCACAGTGAACGACGGCGAGTTCAAAGGCACGGTCAGGGCAAGCAACTTCTACCACAACGTACTCTTCTACGACACCAGCGGCCAATACTACGACTATTACTTCATCACTTCCAACACCAACGAGAACCGCCCAGACATCCGTGTCAACTGGTATTACACCGAAGAGCAGTTGTTCGGTACGGAGGGCAGCTCATTGGACACCGACGGCATCGAATATCTTAGCAGCAACTGCGCCGGGCTTGCCGACATCATCCTGCTGAAGGACGAATCCTATACAGACCCCGACACCGCAGGGTTGAGAAAAGTCGTGCTGCCACGTGCCGAGGACTTCGAGGGAAAGGTTATTGAGGTGCTCGACCTCAACCGCTATGGCTACCAGTATGCAAGGAAAATCCAGCTGGGCAGTCTCGGACAAGTGGAAATCGGCGACAACGAGTATTCCAACACCTTCATCAGCCACGTATACACCCATTGGGTGGCCGGAACGCAGACCTACAGCATGACCGTAGGCACACGCCTGCGTCTGCTCTCGGTGAAAGTCAAAGGCTACTACTACTGGCTCATAATCGAAGAAAGCAAGAACGAAGACTTGACATAGCAGACAGCCTTGGCAGGTGCTGCATCCGAACAAAGAACATAAACTCACACTCAATCCCTCAAAATGGACATAACGACAATGATAGAGACCGCCGCCGGGGCAATCACCGCTCTCGGCGGCTGGGAAACGATAAAGTATCTGGTAAACCGCAAGGCCAACGGACGCAAGGCCGAAGCCGAGGCCGACTCCGTGGAGTTCACCGTGCTGAAAGACACCACCGAGTTCCTGCAACAGCAGCTCAAGGAAAAGGAGCAGCGGTTCAGCGAGCAGACCGACATGGTGCGCAAGCTCAACCAGGAGATATTAGACCTCACCAAAGCCAAAGGCCAGCTGGAGCTTGACCTGCAACGTTACAAGTGCGTGCGCAAGCTCTGCAAAGACCGCGAGCCGCAAAACGGATATTAATATAAAAGATTATGGCAGACTACACGAAATTAAAGCCGTTCATCCTCAAATGGGAGGGCGGCTACGTCTGTGACAAGGACGACCTCGGAGGCGCAACGAACAAAGGCATTACGCTCGCCACCTACCGCCAATACTACGGACAGAGCAAGACGGCAGCAGACCTCAAGCACATCACAGACCAGCAGTGGGAGCATATCTTCAAGACAGGCTACTGGGACAAATGGCTCGGCGACAAGATAGAGAGCCAAAGCGTGGCAAACATGGTGGTTGACTGGGTGTGGTGCTCCGGGGCATACGGCATCAAGATTCCACAGCGCATATTGGGCGTGACCGTCGACGGCTCTGTGGGCAGTAAGACCATTGCAGCCCTCAACGCACAAGACCCAAAGACCCTCTTCAACCGCCTCAAGCAGGAACGCCTCAACTTCATCGACCGCATCTGCCAGACACGGCCACAGAACAAGAAGTACCGCAAAGGCTGGCTCTCACGCATCAATTCCATAGCTTTCCAGTAACAAGGCACAATGGAAGCCATAGTAGGTGCTGCGTCTCGCTGCACCCCGAAAGTATAAACAAAAACACAGAAAGGAAAAACGACATGAAATTCAATTACTCCAACAAAGAAGAATGGGAAGCCCTGCACGGAGCACAACTCATCAAAGCAGTCACACAGGCCGTAGCCTTCGTCATAGGCTTGCTGCTCTGCGCCCTCATCACCCTGTTCACGGGCTGCTCCACGGCCAAGAACCTGCCAACCACAGCCACGGAGAAAGCCTCCACAGCAAAGACGGCAGCAGCCAAGGCCGACACCCTTGTCAGAGCCACTGCCAAGGCCGACACCTTATATATAAAGGATAGCGTGGCCACGGCCACCACCATGCGAGGCGACACCGTATACATCCAGAACCTGCGCTTCCGCACCCTCTACCGCACAAAGACCAAGGCTGACACCATATACCGCACACGCACCGACACCGTGCTCACGGAGCGCACCGACACCGTCACCGTCACAAAGACCGTAGTCTGTCAACGCCGTCATGTGAGCTGGCGTTCCGCCATTATCGCCCTCATCATTGCCGCAATAGCAGCATCCGCAGGGGCATGGGCAGTATGGAAGCGCAGGAAGCAGTAGACCTCGCGGTTTCAAGGAAAGTTGTGGGATAGTTATGGGAAAGATATGGGAATGTTCCTATACTCTATCTTTACTCCATGAAAAAACCGTACCAAAACATCACGGTTTCAAGGAAAGGTGATTGAAAAGAACACAAGTTCTCCTTTTCTTGCGCTGGATTTCAAACGGTTACAAAACAAAACCGATTCGCCGGGGAAATATCACCCATAACACAGACACAGTTCATAGTTGTTATTTGTTAGTTTTTAGTTATTGGTTAGTAGTTGGCGGCGGAAATCCGAGAGGACTCCGCCGCCGTTTTGATTAAAAGTTGAAGAAAGCTGTGATAACAAATACTTTTGCAGCGTTAAACCTAAAATTTATTTGACTATGGAAAAGGACAAAATGGATTTGAAATCTGCGTTGAAAATCGTATCAGACTTCACGTGTAGTAATGGGCATGATGCAGAAAGGGAGAAACTGAAAACGATGCTCAAAGGTTGGGACGTTAGCGAAGTGGTAGACATTATGCTTTGTTCCGGCAATAGTTACAACAGGCGGATATTGCGTTTCTTCCGTTGGTTCTGCAAGTGGATACCTATATCCATCATGCTTTCACATTGGTATTGTCTTTACGTCTTTAGCAAGCATCCCAAGGAGATGTTTGTGATAGACAAAGACAACACCGTGTGCTATATGTGGATATATTTCATGGCTTATCTGTTGCCGATGGTGATAATAGCGGCGAGTAGGTTCTTCTTTCTCTGCTGGAGATACCGCATCCCTTTCTTCTATTTCTTCGGCGTTAACGCCCTGCACCTCTGTTATGGGAGCATTTTCACCACCAACGAAATGGTGAAGCCGCTTTTCTCCTTTATGATAATGACCGTATTACTTTATATATATGGCTTTGGTGAGATGTTGTTAAACACCAAGACCGGAAAGAAAATTATATGAACATGGAAAAAGCAATCAATTACAGAACGCTCGGCATGGCGTTGAAAGTTATTGCCGAAGCCTGCTTCGAGGCTGACAGACAGCAGAGGAGCGGAGAGGAAGTGACTGCGTGCGGCATGAGTGACGAAGACTTGGAAACGCTGTGCGACCAGCTGCCGTACCTTATGAACCCGTTGATGAGCACGGAGGAGGTTAAAGACCGTCTGCGTGTCAGTGACGCTACATTGAACCGCATGGTTGCACGTGGCGACATTCCCAACGGAGAGAGCAAGAAGCGTGGCCACACAAGGTACTGGAAGAAGTGGGACATTATGCACTATCTTAGAAACAAAAGGCGCAAATAAGATGTTTCCTTTGGCATATAGCGGTTTTCTCCACTTTTGCCATAACCTAACCATACTGTTGTCCTTAAAAAACACAACGGCATTAAATATGATAGAGGGTTCTATCATGTTAAAGTGTTGATTTTATGGTTGTTGCATTTTCTGTGAGCGAGTTATGCGCTTCTATATTGCCATTGCCTAACTTTGCCCTCAATCCCGATGGTGGGAGAAACGACAAAATTTTATCTATTATGGAAGCAGAGAAGATAGTTTGCTGCGACACAGGGCGGAGCAACGACGCGCTGGCCTATGCGGCCATGGCGAACAAGCAGAGCGACCCGATGGCGATGGCCGCTATGATGAACGGAGGCATGAACGGTTGGCAAAACAACCCTTTCATCTACCTTGTGTGGATGATGTTCGCAAACAGGATGTGGGGCAATGACGGTTACGGGAACAAGGTACAGGATGCGGAGATACAGTCGAAGCTCAACCAACTGTCAACGCAGATGCAGGATGGCAACAACACAAACCTCTTGATGGACGCTATCAAAGGCAACGCCGCTGCGGTAGGACAGTTGGCAAGCAGCCTCAACTGCGACTTCAATCAGTTGCAAAGCGCAGTATGTAGCGTGCAGTCCGCTATTCAGCAAGTGGGTGGGCAGGTAGGCTATTCAGCTGAAAGGGTAATCAATGCCGCCAACCTTGGAGATATGAACATCGTGCAGCAGTTGAAAGACTGTTGCTGCCAGACACAGCAGAACATCGTGAAGATGGGCTACGAGAGCCAGTTGGGGCAAAAGGACATTGTGAACACAATCCAGACGCAGACGCTTGCCATGCAGCAGGGACACAACAATATCACAACGGAGATATTGCGTAACCTTGCCACCATCACTGCGCAGAACCAACAGGACAAATGCGACATCCTGCGAAGCGGCGAGATGAACACGCAGAGGATTGTTGATGTTCTAAACCAGCATTGGCAAGCCGACTTGCAGCAGCGTTATAATGACGCACGTCTGGAACTTAGCCAGCAGAGGCAGAACGCAGAATTGATAGCGGCGTTGAAGACAACCACGGCTACCACTTAGTCTGTTTCGTATAGGGAGGAATGGCCGTTTTTGGGTCGTTCTTCCCTATACTGAATAAAACTTACATTTATTTTGTGTCTGCCCATTGAGCCATGCAGACTAGAATATTTTATATCAAGCACTTAACAAAACAGACCAAAAGTAACAATCTATGACATTCAAGGATATAAGACGGGGCTATCAAGTATATATGCTTGACAGAACAGACGGGCTGAAAGCCTACGTAGGCAAGGTGACGATGGTAGGCAGTCCACGTTTTCAACAGCCGCAGAACGGAGTGTTGCCTGACTATACAAAGGTAGCGCAGACAGTGGTAGATGTGACCATTGAGGCCAACGGACAGACGCGCACGTATGAGATACCCGAAGCGTCGTCAACAGTCAATGCAGGAAAGCTGACCATTGGCGCAGACAAGGACTGCATACTCCGTGAGCTTAGAGTTATCAAGGCGGAGGCAGATGATGCGTTGGCAAGGGTGGAGACGCACAAGGCCACAGTCGTTTCATGTGACGCAATCATGGCGGAGTGGGACACGTCCTTTGCGGAACGCAAGGCACAGGACGAGCGCATCAGTTCGCTTGAAAGCGAGGTACGCGGCATTGGCTCGATGCTGAAAGACTTCATCAACGAGTTCAAGAAGTGAAAGGAGGGTATGAACCATGAGACTATATACAATATATGCCAACAAGGGATGCCGCCACTTCGACGAGCGCATGGCGTTGCACGTTCTTAACCGCATCACCTATGCAGACAAGGAGGGGACGGAACGCCACGGGGAGAAGTGGAAAATAGAGGAGACCGAAGCTGCCACGAAAGGCGTTGCACTGCCACAAGGCACAACGAAGTGGGACGTGTGGGTAGCCCTCAACAGTTTCTATGCAGATACGTGCAAGGTGCTCACACCTGAACTTGCCCTAAAGGCAGGGATAGAGTACTTCTTCCATGACGAGGACGCTCCCGACAACAAAGTGTGGAGGTACTTCGCAGCAATGGAAGAGTAAGTATAAAGAAACAACTAACACATAACAATTATGACAGACATTAATATTGTTGTGGATGCCGTAAGGCAGCTGAATCAAGTGTGGAGCG
>CAVGKZ010000096.1:0-23131 GCA_963630025.1 bacterium
AGGGGCATCTGAGCAAGATTGACTTGCAAGATACCCCTTATATTAATTAAGGTATTATAATCGCCATGCGGAACGTGTTTGATGACCTACTGTGGCTTGTTCTGTTTCTGCATTCTTTGTTTCTTGTTTCTCAGGCGCATCAAGCTGTTGCGGCGGGGCAAGTTCAAGCTGTATTTTTCTGTCCAATGCCGCCAATTCCGCTTTCAGACCTTTCAACTCATCCTCTTTCTTCCAAGACTTGCCTGCTATTTCTTGCAGTTGCGGTATTTCCTTTTCCAAAGCCTTGCACCTTGAATCATACTGCTCAATGTAGCTTGGTATCTTCTGCAAGGCATTCAGAAAGTTGTTTGCCGCTGCTATCGGGTCGGACTTGGCAATGTGACCGTAGTTGTACTGGTACTTGTAATTGCCCTCGACAAGAAAGCGGTTGTCCACGAATGGCAAACCATTTTCAAAGCTTGTCTCACTGACAATCTTGACAGGGAAACCGTAGATTTCCCCAATCCGCTTATACTGTCCGCCTGTCGTCTCTTTCTCAGCCAACATTTGCAGATGCTTTCCGATAACCTCCAAGTTCGTGGAGTCCACACCGTCAAGGGTTATAAGGTTGAGGACATTGCCGTCCTTGTCCTTCTTGGCTTGGCTCATGAACTTGTCATAGTCCTCTGTCATTCCTTTGAGAGTGGTTTTGTTGTTGCCCAGCTCCGCCGTCTTTGACTGCAACTTCGTTTCCGAGTCACGCTTGCCCTTGTTAAACGACTTGCGCTCACCCTCCAAGGATGCAATCCTCTTTTCCAACTTCGCCTTGTCGAGCAGGTCGGTGTTGCCGGAAAGGATAGCCATGTACTCGGAGAAGTTCATGCCCGATTTCTCGTCCATTGCTCCCTCGTCAATGGTTCTCGCACCCAATGCACCGCTCTTCAACTGCGAGATAAAGGTCTGCTTGCAGTGCAGGAGGTTGAACTTGTACGAGTCAAGCGACTTTTCCACCGCATAGATGATGACATCCACCTTGTTGTCGGCATACAGTTTGGCAATCTCGTTGCCTGCACGCACGCCTCGACCGTCACGCTGTGCCAAGTCGGACGGTCGCCACGGCGTATCCAAGTGATGGATAGCCACACACCGTCTTTGTGCGTTTACGCCAGTTCCCAACATGGAAGTGGAACCGAACAACACTCGCACCGAACCCTCGTTCATGGCAGCTATCACCGCCTTTCTCGCCCTCTCGTTCTTACATTCCTGAATGAAGCGGATTTCTGAGGACAGTATGCCGTAGTCCTCTATCAGCTTGCGCTTGATTTCAGAATACACGTTCCATTCGCCCGGCCTGTATGTTCCCAAGTCGGAGAACACGAACTGCGTACCCTTGTGGCTGTCGTAGCGTTGGTAATATTCCGCTATCATCTTGGCGCAATGGCTCGCCTTGTTGTCGGGATGGTCGTCACAGGTAGGGTCTATCATGCGCATGTCGAGTGCCATCTTTCGGGCATAGTCAGTGGCTATGAGCATCTTCGCCTTTTCCTCCGTCTCCGACAAGGGCGGTCTGCCGAGGATGGTGGCATCGCCCGTCTTGGCAAACTCCATCAGTTTCTGGATGAAGTCCTCCTGTTCGGGTGTCGGCGTTATGTTGTGAAGAATCTCGTTCTTCTGCGGTCTGTCCACGCCAACCGTCTCCGCCGTGCGGTAGTCGGTTATCTCGTTGTAGAAGGCTGCAAGCTCCGGCACCTTGATGAAGTATCGGAAACGCTCCTTCTGCACGATGTTGTTGGTGACGTTGAACTCAAAGTCGGTGGTTTTCTTGGCGAAGATTGCCGCCCACGCATCGAAACAGCGTATGTCCTGACGCTCCAGTTCCTTGGGGCGCAGGTACTTGAACAACAGATACAGCTCAGTGAGTGAGTTGCTGATGGTTGTACCAGACAGGAACGTCGCCCCCAAGTCCCTGCCAGTCCGCTCCTGTATGGTTCGGATGGCAAAGAGCATATTGAGCGCCTTTTGGCTTCCCTCGCTGTTGCCGAGTCCCGCCACACGGTCGTGCCGGGTGTTGAACATGAGGTTCTTGAACTGGTGGCTCTCGTCCACAAACAAGTGGTCGATGCCCATCATACGAAAGTCAACCACATCATCGGTTCGTTGCTCGATGCAGTAGGCTATCTTCTGCAACTTCACCTCCAAGTTGAACTTTCGCTTTTCCAAGCCTTTGAGCATTCCTCGTGACACGTCCTTGCCCTGCGTGCGTATCACCTCCAAGTTTTCCTCCACGGTGTCAAGCTCCGCCTGCAATATCTGCCGCTGGAGTTCGGGCGATTGCGGTATCTTCCCGAACTGGTCGTGCGACATGATCACACAGTCGTAGTCGTTGTTCTTGATATTGTTGAAGAAACTGACACGGTTCTTGGTGGAAAAGTCCTTCTCCGACGCATAGAGTATCCTCGCATTGGGGTAAGCCGTCTGATAGGTGGCGGCTATCTCAGCGACATTGGCTTTCAGTCCGATAATCATCGGCTTGTGCGCCATACCGAGGCGTTTCATCTCATGCGCAGCCATGCACATGATGAGGGTCTTGCCAGTACCCACCTCGTGGTCGCATATCCCGCCGCCGTTCTGCAAAAGCATCCAGACACAATCCTTCTGACTTGGGTACACACTCTTGATGCCGTACTTTCCGCCAAGGGCTTTCAAGTCCAAGCCGGGGAATATCTGGTGAGAACCATCATACTTCGGACGAACGAAGCAGTTGAACTTTCTATTGTACATCGTGGTCAAGCGTTCCTTGAAGGAGTCTGACTGCCCTTCCAGCCATTCCGAGAAACCGTTTCGGATTTCGTCAATCTTGGCATTGGCAAGCTGTATGCCCTCGCTGTCACGCACCTTGATGTCGTTGCCGTTCTCGTCCTCACCGATGCTCTTCATCATGTCGGGGCAGGTATTGTGCAAGGCGTGCTTCAAGAGGCTCATGCCGTCATAGTTGCGGTAATATCCCTTTACGACATACTCGTCCGTGATTGCCATCGTCTTGAAACTGCATTTGGCTGAATACTCGTCCATGCTGTCGGAATACACAATGCTGACCTGCGTGTTGAAGAGATGGCTCATGTATGCGGAATACACGCCTGTCGGAATCCAACGCTCACCGAAATTGAAGTCCAAGTCCTCAAAGGCAATCGGTTCGGGATAGCTGTCCTTCAATGCCTCCAAGGACTCCACAACTCTTTTATCGTCGGGGTTGTCCTTTTGCCAGTCCTCTATGCGCTCCGCTTTCTCAATGACATTGCCAGCGATGAATCGGTCGGCTATCTCATAACCGCCGATAAGCGGATTGTAATAGATACGCCCATTGAGGGCTTCCGTCAACTCTTGCTCCGGCATGTCCGAGATTTCCGTCATATAAGGCAGGTCGATACGACCGTACTTGTTGAGCGATGCAGTGAGGGCTTCCTCCGGTGAATCCACATGGCTGACCTCATCCAAGGCGAACGAAACGGGATGGTCGAAGATGTCCGCTTTCACAAACTGTCCGTCTTCCACCCGTTCCAGCGACAGCATGTCACGCCCAGAGGCATCCATAAGAATGAACTTCACGTTCTGCTTGGCATTCAGATTGCCAAAACGCATGAAGAAGGCATCATAATAGGTGTTCAGCTTACCACGCATCGGCTTGTCCTCCTTTTGTGCCTCCGCCTCGTAAGTGTAGAGCCGCTGATAGGTGTCACGCAGGGCTATATACGAAGCAGCCTTTTCCCTTTGCTCGTTGTTCAAGTCCAGCGGCATGAAGGTTGCGCCATACTTGGTGAGGTCTTTCAACACGCCGATGTTGCGGTTGGTGTCGAACACCATAGAACCATTGCGATGGAAGTCCTCAATCTTCCCGTCAAACGGGCGTGGCTTCATGGCTTCCTCTTTTTGCCTTGCCAGCTCTTCCTGCTTTCGTGCCTGTTCCTCTTGACGCTTTCTCTCTTGTTCTTGTTTCTCTTTCTCAAATACTGCCTTTGACTCTGTTGGGATTTCTTCCTTGGATTCTCTTGGCTGGCTTTGGTTGATTTGAGTCTTGAGAACTTCGACAGGCTCCATCGGAGGCTTGTACTTTGAGTCGAATGTGTCGGCAATTCCCAAGTCTTTGAGCTGTTCTTGTCGGTGCAACTCCGCCTTTTGGCGCAACATAACCCTATCCTCTGGAGTCATGGTCATCATCAACTCGTAAAAGCCGTTGATTGGCGGATTCTCTTCCCAAGAGATATTTGCGTATGGCTCATCGCCTGGAAAAACAGGTTTTGCAAGCTGTTCCACAGTGCTATCTTTCGGCTCTGTTGATGCCACCTTTTCCTTTTCCAAAGGCTTTGTCTCAACTTCAAAAGTCGGATTGATAGCTTTGACCAGCGGACTTGCTTTCTTTCTTGACACTTTCTTGGAAGCAACCTTAGCGGTAATTGTTGGCTTTTTCTTCGTTGGCTTGACAGCCAAGCGGCTTTCTTCCTCCATTCCCCAAAGGTCAAACAATGTCGTTTGAACAGGAGGCTGATGATTGGATTGCTCGGCATGTGGCTCTGGTTTATCTTCCTCACTTTCCACCGTATTATATATGGTGGTTTGTTGTGGCTGTTCGACATTATCAGAAGCCTGTTCACTTCGCTGTACTGGAGCGACCTCTATGTTCTGCTTTTCATCAGCAACCTCTTTGATTTCCTCAACTTGAACCTCCTCTGTTTTTGTTCCCTCATTCCTCATGTATCGGTTCAAGTTTAGGTTTTTATTGAAATCCTCATGCAGCATCTTTCGCAAGTCCTCGGCTATGCCCTCCACGCCACCCTCATGGGTGTATATCATGGCTGGTTTGCCGAATGGGTCGGTATCCAACTTTGCCGTGGTGTGTATGATACGCTCTGGATGCTCTTGGAAATAATTGTTGGTCGGTATGCGGTTTTCGTCGTTTGTCACCATGTCAAGCAGATTGTCATCGCCTTGGAGCGTTTCCTTTTGGCTGTTCTTCTGCAAGATGATGAGGTCGCTGCCCACTTCCGTGTTGGCATTCTCCGTGAAAAGGTTGTTTGGCAAGCGGATTGCCGAAACCACATCAGCATGACGGAGCATCATGAACCGTGCCGCACTGTTGTTCTTGGCGTTCAGCACGCCTTGCGAGGTGATGAACGCCACCATTCCGCCATCCCTTACCGTGTCGAGTGCCTTGACAAAGAAGTAGTTGTGTATGCGCTTGGTGCAGATTGCCTTCATCCCTTTCTGTGCGTTGTATGACGGATCGAACACAGCCACGTCGCCAAACGGTATGTTGGAGATGGCAAGGTCGAAGTAGTCGTTGAAAGGCTTCTCTATTTTCTCGAAGCCCTCAATGCGCACCTTTTGCTCCGGGTGGAGGTGATGAAGGATTTTTCCCGTGAGCAAGTCCTTCTCAAACGCCATGACATCCGCCTTAGGATTGTTCTCCAAGACGGCATCGACGAATGCGCCAATGCCAGCCGATGGCTCAAGCACTTTTTCGGGTATAACCTTATGCTCTTTCAGCGCATCCGCCAATGCCTCCGTTACGGACGGTGGGGTATAGAAAGCCGTGAGGACAGACTGTTTCAGACTGTCCATCAACTGTTTGTACTCACTCTCGTTCCTACTGTTCTCTCTGATAAGTCGGTGCAGCTCCACTGTCGGAGCGAACAACTCAAGGTCTGACTTTGCCCAATGGACGGCATCCGTCAGTTCCTTGGCTGGGTTCAGTATGCACTTCAAGCCTCCGAATCCGCAGTAGCGTTCCAAGAGGAGACGCTCCCTTGCGGTCGGCGGTCGCTGTTCCCTGTCAAGGACGAATGCCGTCTCTATCGCCTTGATGTTGTCATTCAACCGTTGCTTTCTATTGTACGCCATAAGCCTCTATGAAAAGGGCAACGGCTCCCGTCAACTCCGTATAGAGCTGGTCGTAATCCGGCGACTGGGCAAAGCTGTCGTCGGTGAGGTCGTAGATGGAATACACGTTGTCAACCAGAGGCAGGAGGTTTGTCACAAACGCCTCTTGGTCTTCCACGGCTACCTCCAAGGGAAACTCGTTGTCAACGACATCGTGCAAGATGTTGTACTTGGAGAGGTGGAGTCCTTTCAAGAGGGTGGACATGGCAAGCTCTTGTGCGGCATCCGCAAAAAGGTCACTGCGCCTTGCCTGCTCATAGACCTCGGCTGCATGGTCGGCACGTTCACGGATGAAGTCCGCGTCGTTGGCTTGTGGGAAACGGTTCTCTCTGAGGTGGTTCAATAGGTACAGTCCGTAATAGGACAATTCGGTCTGTGCTTGTTTCTTTCTGTTCATTTTGCTTTTTACTTTGGATTAAGTGGTGAATATGAAAAACCGTGGATGGCGGCTGTTGCTTTTGGGAAAACATGAAAAAAGGCACTCGGTATCCCTCCGAGTGCCGCCACTTAATCCATAGTAAATAAAAGCATCTTAATAAAGACAACCATTTATGAACCATGTTTCAGTGGCGAAGGTACAAATTATTTCTTGTATTTCTTCATGTTTCCGCGCTTTTCTGCGGTTTTGCGCTCTGGAAAGACGAATTTCGTGTTGAAATCCTCGTCAAAGACGATGGCGGCGGAGAACGGCTTGCCTTGTTTGCTGGTGAAGCCGTTGAGCGTCTTGGTCTTGCCCTTGGTGAGCAAGTCCGTGATGTCGGCATCGGACAGCAGCTTGCCCGCCACCTGCTTGAACACAGGCATGCCGCACTCCTTGTTGCTGCATCTGACGACCTTTCCGAAGAACTGCATCGTGCCTTGCTTGCATTTCGGACACAGACAGCCCGATTCCTTGTGGCTGAATAGTTTGTCGCAACCCAACAGCTCCGCCGTGATTTCACGGGTATAGGCTTCTATGTCGTGTGTGAACTCATCGGCATTGGCTTCGCCTCGCTCTATCTTGGCAAGCTCTGCCTCCCATCTGCCAGTCATCTCCACATTGGCGATTGCCATGTTCTTCACCACGGAATGAAGGGCAAGTCCCTTTTCCGTAGGTATGAGTTTCTTCTGTTGGCGCACCATGTACTCACGTCTGAGCAAGGTCTCGATGATGGCGGCACGGGTGGCTGGTGTGCCTATGCCGCAGTCCTTCATTGCCTGACGCATGGTCTCGTCCTCAATGTCCTTGCCGGCGGTCTCCATCGCTGCAAGCAATGTCGATTCCGTGTGCAGGGGCTTCGGCTTGGTCTTGCCTTCCGTGATGTTGCAGCCGGACACGTTGATAAACTGTCCTTCCTGCCAGTTGGGAATGGCTTGCTCCTTTACTTCATTGTCTGTCGTGTCTGCGTCCTTGACCTGCTTGCCGTTCTTTTCCTTGAGTGACAACTCCCTCCAACCAACTTGTCGGATGATGGAACCACTGATGCCAAACTCGACATCATTCTCCACCTGCGCAGTTACAGATGTGATGTCCTTGATGCAGTCTGCCGAGAATGCCTCCACCATACGGCGCAGCACCATGTCATAGACAATCTTCTCGTCCTTGTAAAGACCGAAGGCTGGAGTATCAGTGATGAGCAAGGCGTGGTGGTCGGTCACCTTGCCTGCATTCACGCTGTTCTTGCTGTAGTCCTCACTGTCTGGCAAGAGCTTGATGATTTCTCCATACTCCGAATGGTTCTCCAAGTTCTTGAAGAGATTGGGAACGGTGGCGAACACATCATCCGAGATATAACGGCTTGATGTTCTCGGATAGGTGATGAACTTTGCCTCGTAGAGTTTCTGGGCGATGGAGAGGGTATGCTCCGCTGTGAAGCCATGCTGTGAGTTGGCTTCCTTCTGCAAGGTGGTGAGGTCGTAAAGGAGCGGCGCTTTCTCCACCTTGCGCTTGGTGGAAACCTTGGTGATGACGGCAGAGCCAGCATCTTTCACCTTATTATATATGTCGGTTGCGGTGGCTTTGTCCGTCCAACGGTTGGCAGATGTGAACTTCAAGATGTTGCCATTGTCCGCATCAACCACACCGAAGTGTACCTGCCAAAACGGTTTCGACTCGAAACGCTTGTTTTCCCAATAGCGTTCGCACACCATGCCGAGGGTTGGTGTCTGCACACGACCTACGGAATAGGTGCCACGACCTGCGGCTATCGTCAGGGCTTGCGTGCCGTTGATGCCGACAAGCCAGTCCGCCTCGCTTCTTGCCTTGGCTGCATGATATAGGGTGTCATACTCCTTGCCGTCTTTGAGGTTGTCCAGTCGCTCACGGATGGCGGCATCCGTGAGCGAACTGATCCACAGACGGTCGAAGGGTTTCTTGCAACCGAGGTACTCATAGAGGTAGCGGAAAATCAACTCTCCCTCACGCCCGGCATCGGTGGCGACAATGATACGGTCGCTGCTGTCGAACAGCTTGCCGATAATCTTGATTTGGGCAAGCACACCTGCGTCCGGCTTATAGCCGTTCTCAGACTTGACCTGTCGGGGAACGAGGATGAACGGATTGGGAATGACAGGAAGGTTCTCTGCATGGAATCCCTTCATGCCGTAGGTCTCTGGCATGGCTGGCTGCACGAGATGTCCGAATGCCCATGTCACGTAATAGCCGTTTCCGTGCATATAGCCCTCCTCACGTTTGGTAGCTCCCACGATGTGGGCGATTTCCTTGGCTACACTTGGTTTCTCTGCGATGATTGTCTTCATTCTTTTGATGTTTTTTGACACCTGCAACCGTGGGATAGTCGGTTGCTGGTTATCGGTTATACTTACTGATGGATTATTGTAAATGGATTAAGTGGCGGCTGTTACATCTTCACGCTTCTTGCCTTGCGCTTTGGCTTCTGAGCCTCGGCGGTCTGCTCCTTCTGCTGCTTCTCGTTCTTCGGCGCAGACTGTCCCGGCTTCAGTGGCTCCTTGGTGTGCTTGGTCGCCTCATTGGTCTTGCCCTGCTCGTTGACGGCCACCTGCACCTTGTTCTCGTTGGTAGGAATCTGTTCCTTTGCCTGCTTGAGGTCAGGGTTGGTGCGGTAGGAACGGGGCTGCATCCTGTTGAAGTCGAACTTCACATAGGCGGTGTATGTCCCGCTGCCGTTCTTGTTCGGCACTTCCTTGATTTCGATGGTCTTGCCAGCCACGTAGTCATTCTTCTGCTGTTCGGTCAACGGCTTCTTGAAATATGTGTTGAGCTTGCGGACTGTCCCGTCCTCGTTGAGCCAGTGGTTCGGGTCTTGCTGTCGCTTTTGACCACCAGCGTCACCTTCCGCCTTCTGCTCCTGCTTGTCGGTGGTCTGCTTCTTGTCACCGCTTTGTTTCTGACCTTGCGCCTGTCGGGTACTGCCAGGCACGAACTCCACGCCTCGCTGCTCAACGTTCACCTGCAACAGGGGTGTGAACTTGCGACCGTTGGCGAGTTCTATCTCCTTGCGGATCGGAAGTCCGGAGTAGAGCACTCGTTTGTCGTCCTTGGTGATGGGTGTCTTGCCGATGGTGTCGGGAATGCGCACCTTGTTGGTCGGGATGTCCACAATCTCGTTAGTGAGTCGGTCGATGCTGATGAAGTGGGGGCGCAACTCGCCTGTGTTCTTGTCCGGAAAGTCAACAACCCTGCCGAGGTTGCCGTTCTGCAAGAGGTTCTTCTTGTCCTCAGGGGTAAAGGTGTAGCCCTTATAAGCCACATCGAGTTTCGGCTCGTTGCGCACGAAATGCGGCACAAGTTGGAACTGGTCGTTCTCGTCCTTTCGGAATGAGAGACGAGCCTGTATCTCAATCTGCTCACCGCCAAAGGTCGGCTTCACGGTGACAAGTCCTGTCTTGCCGTAGTTGAGCAAGGCTTTCATATCTTTCTCGCTCATACTGTTGAAGTCAATGCCGTACTTGGCACCCAATTCTTGCAGGTTCACATCGTTGCCACTGATGAGGTTCTGCTTTGCACCCGGAGCGGTCTGTGCCTGCTGCTCGGTTGCGGTCTGTTCTGATTTCTGTTCCATGTCGTTCTCTTTTTTGTCGGTTTGTTCTTTTGTCTCGTCGGCGTTCGCCTGTCCTTCCGATTGCTTTGCCTCTTTCTCAAAGCCAGAGGTGTCAACCTTGTGGGCGGAAAGAATCTCCTTGTTTGCATCTGGGTCTTTCAGTAACTCCTTCATCACTCCGAGAAGGTTCTCCGCCTGGTCAGCCGCAATTCGGTAGAACCCGAATCGGCTTGGCTCCTTGCACTGGCGGAAGAAGTTTCTGAAGAAACTGTCCATCATGTCGCTGTTGCGGTCGAAGCGCAGGAAGTCGGGCGAGTTCTCCGCATTGGCTGGCGTACGCTTAGGTGTGCCGTCTCTGCCGAGTCCGGCGACAACGCTGATTTCGCCCGTCTTCTCGTCACGGACCACCAGCACGTCCTGTTCGTCACTCTTTTTCTTTTGTGCCATAATCATTAATGTTTAATGGTGAATACTTTTGTTATTTGAATTTCTGATGAATGCGAGTCAAGTAATGCTCCACATTCTCTTTTTTGAATTCCTTGACATTGTTCTCTACAAACTGCATCACGTCTTCTTCGGTATAGTAGGTTTTCTGTCCCAACCGCTTGTATGGAAGCACTCCCAAACTACGATAGCGTTGCAGCGAACGAGGAGAGATTTGAAACAAAAGACAGAGGTCTTGGTTGTCGAGCAACTTCTCATTGATGGTAGTACATCCCTTGTTTTCTGTTTCTCGCTCGTGTCTCAACATCAGCATATCATAGATGCCGTCTATCTTTTTGTGTAGGTCATGGAGGTGTAATTCCAATCTTCTCAATGTTGTTCCATCTTCCATACTTATGTCTCCTTTGCTATTGTTCGTTCCTCAAGCATTCTTTCTATGGCTTCAACTTGGTATCGACATTGATTGCCGATTTTAATAAACTCGATGCGGTTCTCTGAGCGCATTCGCTGCAAGGTTCGCTTGCTTACACCCAGCATCTTGGCGGCATCGTCGTTGGTCAACATCGGATTCAATCCCTTACCCGTCAAGTTCTCTTGAAATGCCATTTTTGCCAATCGCACGTACTGGACTATTTCTGTCAACTGGTCTGTCAGCTTTTTGAAGGCTGCACTTTCCATTGTTATTACTTCCATTCTAATTCCGTTTGAAATGTTATATAATTTGTTGTTTTTATTTCTCGGCGGCAAAATTAAGCATTTGAGAAATACCCGTTTAACAACTCATTAATGACCCACGTATAATTTTCTTGATTTTTCTTGCCAAGCGGTCGGCAAACCCCAGAAAAGCACTGCCACAGACTTGTATTTTCATTGTTTTTCTACATACACACATTACCTTTGCATTCAAATTTTTGAACCAATAAAATTGAGAATATGGAAGTAGTAACAATGGAAAAGAAGGCATTCGACTTGATGATGGCAAGATACGATGCCTTGGTAAAGAAAGTGGAGTTGTTGAAGCATAAGGCTAACGGCAAGCGTCTGAACAAATGGCTTACAGGTCATGAGGTCTGCCAGCAACTTCGTATCAGCCAACGCACCTTACAAAAACTTCGTGACCGCCGTTTCTTGGGGCATACCCAGATAGGTCGCCAATTCTATTACTGCCCCGAAGAGGTCAAAGCCATCGTTCCGCTTATCACCAGAATCAAATCGGTATAACTTGGTATAGAACGAGACTCGCCCAAGGCAAAGCCGAAAACTTCACCTTGGGCGAGCCAACACAATATTTATTCACCACTTAATCCAATTTGCAAATAATGAACATGAATCAGCTTTTGACGCATGAGAGCGAGTCGATAGACACCGCCATGCAATCCTTGAAGAAAGCCAACAACTGGTTGTCTGGCTTCATCGAGTCCTACAGTCCACCCTTGGATGGTGAGCGTTACCTCACCGACAAGGAACTCTCAGAACACTTGAAGCTCAGTCGTCGTACCTTACAGGAATATCGCAAGCAAGGCATCCTGCCATACATTATATTATGTGGCAAGACCCTCTATCCCGAGTCGGAGATACAAGCTCTTCTCTCTGGAAATTATCGCAAGCCGATAATTGAAGGTACGATGTAATAAGGGGGTATTGCAACATGGTAGCAAAAAAATAGCGTACAAGATAGAACGACAGAAATCGTTTTCCTTGTACGCTATTGTATTATGAGGTATTGGATGCTTAACTGACACCTCTTGGTATTGTTCCATTCATCACTATAATCATTGGTTGCCCTGTTCTTGTCTGAAGCTCTTGGCTATCCTTGCGGTTCTCTACTTTACCAATGAACCACTTTCTGAAAAGCAAAGCTTGATATGTATCCATTTGAAGGGATATGGCGACAACCACTTCCACATCATAGACATTCGCAGAATATCCATTTTCAAGTTTGATGTATTGCGAATGTTTGAAATCTTTCAACACGCCCTGTTTCCAGATACGCTTGATGGTATTTTTCACAGCTGACCCTGTCACATTCAACAGTTCTGCAATCTCCCAAACTGTCATCCATACCTCACCATGATGTGGGGCATAGATGACAATATCTTCCTGTATTGTTATCACTTGTCGTTTCATACTCTGCCATTTATAGTGTTAGTATTATCGTTGCAAACATTTCCAAACGTGAATTCCTCAATGTTATTTATTTGCTGGGACAACTTTTCCACATCTTTGCTCAATTTTTCCTTGGTAATTTTGGCATACACCTGGGTTGTCTTTATGTCCTTGTGGCCAAGCATTGAACTCACGGTTTCTACGGGTACTCCGTTGGAGAGACAAACCGAGGTTGCGAATGAGTGCCGGGCAATATGCCAGGAAAGCGGCTTGGTAATGCCACATTTCTTTCCCAATCTTTTGAGGGAGTCCATGCAACTTGGATAGTTGGGAACTGGAAAGATTCTGCCATCTTCACACAAGCCACGATACTTCTCCATAATCTTTTTTGGATAGTCAAGCAACTTGATGTTGGCTTCCGTTCCAGTCTTCTGTCGATGGATAACAATCCATTCGCCCTCATCGAAAAATTCCTTGATATTCTCTTCCTTCAAGTTGTAAAGGTCAATGAATGCAAGCCCCGTGAAGCAGCAGAACAGAAACAAGTCACGCACCATACTCATCTTCTTTCGAGTGATGGGTGCCTCCATTAGTAAGTGAATCTCTTCTTTGCTCAGAAACTCTCTTGTGGTCTCTTCTTCCTTGTATTCATATCGTCTGAATGGGTCTTTTACGAGCCATTCATTATCTATGGCACGGAATACCATCGCTCGAAGATTGCGCACAAACACCATAGCAGAATTTATCTTCAAGTGTTTGTCCGTTCTGAGAAACGTCTCATAATCAGTAATGAATGGCAAGGACAACTCCTTCAAGGCAATGTCTTTGAGATTGTAGTGCGACTGCAAGAACTCACCGACATAGGCACACCCGATTCTGTATTTGGTGTATGTACTCAGAGACTTCATGCCAGCTTTGTACTGCTTTTCCATTTCATCACGGCTTTGAGTATAGACTTTCATCAATGTATGGCAGCGATACTCCAATCCAAGGAAAGCGTTCTTCACCTTGTCGGCAGTGACGAAGTTGTCCCTGTCCATAATCTCCTGATAATGCTTACTGATACTCACACGCATCTTGTCCAGCTTGCGGTTCACCTCCAAAGCCAACATACTCTTTCCTGTCATACGTCCGCCCTTGGTGTCCCACAAATTTGGATTTGCTGTCAACTTGCAACTGAACTGTGCCTGTGTTCCGTCCACTGTGATACGTCCCATGACAGGGACTGTACCGTCTTTCTTTACTACCTGTCTTTTGAGGTAGAAGATAATTGAAAATGTACTCTTCATAACGTCATTATTTTTTGCGTTCAAAATTAATACATGAAGAGTCTTTTCTTGCTACGCATTTCACGGAAGAACACCGCAAATATTGTTCGTTACCAAAAATCTTACGTTACTCATTAGTAACTCACTATAAATCAGAGTATTCAAATTCAATTCGTAACCTTCCTTATTCTTCCGAACCTCAACATTCCCCATTTGGGGTATAGGTTACGGATAGGTAACGTTCCTCTGTCCCATCTTGTCGTATTCCCGTCTTCGTCTGTCCTCGTCACTTTTAACCAAAATGAGGAAAGTAACTGATAACCAGTAAACTTTCCTCATTCTTCCCTCAAACACTTTTTATATGTAGTTTCTATGTTGCAAACCGCCCATTTTTATGTAACAAACCGCCCGTTTGTGACTTTTATTCCTGTTTTTGTACGTCGAAAACACACAAACCGTAGGGGTAACGAGCAAAAAGGATATAGCCGAGCACATACCAGTCCTATGATACGCCTCATAGAGGGCGAGGTGAAGGTGTATAAAGACGGTGCCAGCGGCAAAGCGCAGTGTGTCCGATATGGGCTGAGTCAGGCCGGTATGATGAAGTTGAGCACCTCCTGCTCCACCGTAACCCGGTAATCTCCCACAGGAGTGTTCATCAGCCGCCCGTCGATGCTCACGAGGGCGTGGCCTGTGCTTACAGCTTCCACCTCACGCGTTCGGAACGGATGCACGCTGCGGTGGTTGAGAAAGCGTCCCGTGAAGAGCAGCCACAGTCCGGCGAAGAGTTGCGCCATCTTGGGGTGATACACCACCGACACGTCCAGCAGTCCGTTGTACGGCACCGCACTCGGTGTTTGGCCGTAGCCGCGGGCGTTGCCTATGCACACCGTCATCACTCTGCGGCGTATCTCGTCGGTGTTTATCTTCAGGTGCATCTTGTACTCCATGCGGTGAAACACTAGCAGTGCTGTCGACACGATGAACGCCAACGTCTCCGAACCGAACAACCGGCGTGCCTGACGGCGCAGATACATGATGTCGGCAATGAGGCCGATGTTGATGCAGTTGAGGAAGTATCGGCGGCACTTTTCGCCCTTCTTGTTCGTGTAGCGTATGCATCCGAGGTCTATTCGGCGCGTGCGCCGCTGCCGGAGCCAGTCTATGGTACGACCGATGTCGCTCTCGCGGAAATCCCAAAATCTGGCAAAGTCGTTGAGCACACCGTTGGGTATCACTCCGAGCACGATCTCTTCGCGCACATGCTTCTCCACGTCCATCAATACGTTTGCCGCATCGTTCAGCGCAGAGTCTCCTCCGGCCACAATTATGGTCTTGTAGCCGTTGTTGACGAGCATCTTCATGAGCCTTTCCACGCTGTCAGCGTTTTCGCTCTGCACGAAGTCATACTCTATGTTCCTCTCGTCCAGCGCCCTCTGTATGCGTTCGCGCTGCCGGGCGTTGCGTCCCAGGCTTCTCTTCGGGCAGTACAGTATGCCCCACCGTGTATTGTCTATTGCCATAACTGTTTTATTTTCTTCACCTTTTCAGCCATATCCAACTGCGAGTCAATCCAGTGGATGGTGAATCCGCGCCGTTCCATGCCCCTGAACCAGGTCATCTGCCGTTTGGCAAACTGGTGGATGGCTATCTCCAGACGGCTGAACATCTCCTCGAAGGTCAGCTGACCTGTGACGTATTCCGTCACGTACTTGTATTCCAGTCCGTAGTAGGTCAGGTCTTCCGCAGCCACGCCACTGTCCAGCAGCGAACGTATTTCGTCCACCATGCCCTCGTCCAGTCGCTGTCTCAGCCGTTGGCTGATTCTGCGGCGGCGCTCTTCGCGGTCTATGTCTACACCTATTATTATATTGTCTATCGGCGGTATCTCTGCCGCTTCCTGCGGATGCTCGCCGTTGAACGTCTCAATCTCGATAGCTCTGATGGCTCTCTTGGCGGTGTCCACGTCGGTCTTGTTGTGCATCGTGGAACCGTTCTTGCGCTTCAGCTCTACCAACATCTCGGTCAGTTCGGCCAGACTCCGGCCTTCAAGCCGCGCCCTCAGTTTCTTGTTTTCCGGCACAGGAGCCAGCCGGTAGCCTTTCAGCACCGCCTCGATATACAGTCCGGTGCCTCCGCAAAGCACTGGCGTAACCCCTCGACCGGTGATGTCGGTGTATGCCCGCATGAAATCGTGCTGATACTGAAACAGGTTATACTTCGTTCCCGGTTCGGCAATGTCTATCAAGTGATACGGTATCTTTCGTCCGTCCACTACATAGTCGTTCAGGTCCTTGCCTGTGCCGATGTCCATACGGCGATACACTTGGCGCGAGTCGGCGCTGATTATCTCCGCTTCGATGTCGGCGGCAAGTGCAGCGGCCAGACTTGTTTTTCCGCTTGCGGTGGGTCCCAGTATGGTAATCATCTGTTTCATTGTGGGTTCTTCCGTCTTAGGTTGTTGCAAATATAGTTATAAAATGTGATTTTCATGCCTTGCGGACGTGAAATAACGACATTTGAGAATCGAAGTCGCAACATTTGCGCAGTAGCGTCTAAGTGATGGTAAAAATGTTTTTGCAACAGGAACGAAGCGTGGAGGAGGCACGATACAACACCGTTCGTGCAAAGACGAACAGCCTCTGAAGCAAATATATGGTGCATGCGTCCTCGCCCGACTTAGGCCATAAGCATACAATAAACCCGAGGGGAGCGGGGACGCACGTCCCTACTAAGCCGACAATGGAAGCCTTAGTAGGCGCGTGCGTCCCCGCCGCGCCCCTCATGTAAATGTGGAGGAGTGGTGTATACAGCAGTAGATATGAGTTGAGTCGGGGCGGGGACGCGGCGCCTACTAAGTTTGCCTCATCCCCTTGCTTGAGTTTTACTTTGAAGGCACAAGGTGAGAAAAAAGAAAAGGAGGCAAACGCCAATGCTGGTGCTTGCCCCCTTTCGGTTAGTATATGGCGGTCATATGGCTGGCCGTCCAGAACCTTTCACCTTAATTCTCCTCGCTGAAGTCCCACATGTTGTCGTGGTCTTTAGAGAAGTCGGATGGCTTGTCGGTACTTATTGTTACATCGTTTATTCCGTTTGTTCCGGTTACGGTATTGGACGCGGCCATGAATGTTTCTATGCTGAATGTCACCACATCAGTGCGAGGCTTGCTGTATTGCTTCTTCATTGTTGTATGCTTTAATGTTTCCGTATCTTAAATCCTTTTTCTCGCACGGTGGGGCTACTTGACAATCACCTTCTTGCCGTTCTTGATATAGAGACCCTTGGCGGCGTTCTTCACGCTGCGTCCCTGTAGGTCGAACATCTTGTCGGTGTTTCCGTTGGCGTTGCGCTTCACTTCTTTGATGCCGGTCTCTATGTCGCCGAGGTTGAAGCCGTACAGTTTGCTCTCCGACACTTCGGGAGTCTCGTTGAGGAAGTAAGCACGGAAAGTCTTGGCGTTTACAGTCGTCTCCGTACCATCGTAGTTGTAGATGTGTGAACCCTGGATGAGAGCGAACTTCTTGCCTGCCAAGTTTTCGTTGGCGTATGTACCCCTGAACGAATATGTCACGCCGTTTTCAGCGTATGACTTTGGAGCCAAAGCGGTGCCGTTCAGGAACACTCCGTCGATGGTATATTCATTGGAAGTCGGGGCGTTGGTCACCTTAATCATAACTGGTGTGCCGGCCTCAATGCTCTCGGCATCCTCAAAGTTCAGTGTCGTTCCCTTGCTTGCGTCAACAGTGATGCCGCTGAACACCTTTATGTCAGAAGCTCCGAACTTCTCCTTTGCATCATCGATAGTCATGTCGAACGGCAGAACCAGTCCGTTCCATCCTTCAACGAATGTGCGCTTCAGTATAACGTTGCTGGCCCATGCTGCCTCTGGAGTGTATGTCGCATCCTCGTCAAGAGTAAGGCTGGCACTGTTAGCCCCCCCCCCCCTCTCTAGGTTGCTTTTACTTGTTTTGACGGATGAGGCCATATCCGTCTGTGCCCATGCTCCTACTGAACTTCCGAGCATGGCAAACGCTAATAATAGCGATTTGGATTTTTCCATAAGTTATAAAAATAATTCCGATAATTATATATAAATAGTACTGAATTCATCAGCAGACCATATGAAACATGACTGCAATTTTAAGTTTAGATTGCAAAAATAAAGAGAATATAACAGAATATTAATGTGTTGAGGTTAAAATAAGGTTAACGAGCAAAATATTTAGACAGAATATGATCAAGAATGGTCATAGAAGGCGCAACATTGGCTTTGGCCGCTGAACGTTGCTTTCCTTACATCTGATTCTGTAATCTTCTTTCACATGCCTCTAAGACAAATGCAGCAATTTTGCCAAAAGATTGCATACATTTTCGCCAAAGATTGCATATATCTTTGTCGAAAATCATATCGATTTTTGGCCAATATTGATGCGCTTTTTGAAACGATTGTCTGTCAATATGTTGCAGAACCAAACATTTAAGGGTGGTTCTATAAATTAGCGTTGGCAGATTGCGAGTCTATTTTCGTGGCGGGTGTGTCTGTGAGTGAAGGAGTATAGCGAGCTATACGACTGAACGAACAGACAGATTGGGCCGAAAAGAGACCACAAGATGCCAAAACGTAAATCACCCAACATTAAACAAAATTACGGTGGTAATTTATAGAACCACCCTTTACTTTGAAAAACGGCGTAGGCGCGCTACGCTGTAAGATTCTTTCGCCCGAAGAAACATTGCGATGGGTGTCGTGCACAATGCAGCCTTAGTAGGCGCGTGCGTCCACGCTGCGCCCGTACAGATAAGAACAGCATGCGCCTACTAAGGGATTGCATGAAAAAAAAAGCTGCACCGCAAAATAAGCGGTGCAGCCCTTGGGATATAATCTCGGTTTGATAATGCCTTAGCAAATCTTTGGCATCAATACTGAGCCTTAGTTGCGGAATTGCAATCCGGCCCCGTTGGCGTCGATAACGATGGGCTTGTCGCGCGAAACCTCCTCGGCAAGAATCTTCTTCGACAGGTCGTTGAGCACCAGACGCTGGATCGCCCTCTTCACCGGGCGCGCTCCAAACTCCGGGTCGAAGCCTTCGTCGGCCAGATAGCGTATGGCGGCGTCGGTGACGTTGAGCGTGAAGCCCTGCGGTTCGAGCATCTTCTTGACGCTGTTGAGCTGCAGTGCAACCACCTGCTCTATCTCCTGCTTGTCGAGAGGCAGGAACATGATGGTCTCGTCGATACGGTTGAGAAACTCTGGGCGTATGGTCTTCTTGAGCATCTCCATCACTCCGGCCTTGGCCTTGGCTATGGCTTGGGTGCGGTTGGCGTCGGTCATGCCCTCAAACTGCTGCTGTATGAACTGGCTGCCGAGGTTGGACGTCATTATTATAATGGTGTTCTTGAAGTTGACCGTGCGCCCCTTGTTGTCGGTGAGCCGCCCGTCGTCGAGCACCTGAAGCAGGATGTTGAACACGTCGGGATGGGCCTTTTCAATCTCGTCGAACAGCACCACCGAGTAGGGCTTGCGCCTTACGGCCTCGGTGAGCTGGCCGCCCTCGTCGTAGCCCACGTATCCCGGAGGCGCACCGATGAGCCTCGACACGCTGAACTTCTCCTGATACTCGCTCATGTCTATTCGCGTCATCATCGTCTCGTCGTTGAATAGATATTCTGCCAGAGCCTTTGCTAGTTCGGTCTTGCCCACGCCCGTGGTGCCGAGGAATATGAACGAGGCTATTGGCCGCTTGGGGTCTTGCAGTCCGGCGCGGCTTCGGCGCACGGCGTCGCTCACGGCGCGTATGGCCTCGTCCTGGCCTATGACGCGCTTGTGCAGCTCCTCCTCCAGGTGGAGCAGTTTTTCGCGTTCGCTCTGCATCATCCTCGTTACGGGTATGCCCGTCCACCGGCTCACCACTTCGGCTATGTCGTCGGCCGTAACCTCCTCGCGCACCATGGCTCCGGCTCCTTGAGTTTGGCGCAACTGCTGCTGAATGTGCTCGATGTCGTCGGCGAGAGATTTCAACTTGCTGTACCTAATTTCGGCCACACGCTCGTAGTTGCCCTCACGCTCGGCACGCTCTGCCTCCAGCTTCAGGTTTTCTATCTGCTGCTTGTCCTCCTGAATCTTGTTGACCAGAGCCTTTTCGCCCTCCCATTTTGCGCGGAACTGCTTTTCGCTGTCGCGCAGTTCGGCTATCTCCTTGTTGAGCTTTTCAATCTTTTCGGTGTCGTTCTCGCGCTTGATGGCCTCACGCTCTATCTCCAGTTGCTTCAGCTTTCGCGTGGTCTCGTCAAGCTCTTCGGGCACCGAGTCGCGCTCCATGCGCAGTTTGGCGGCGGCCTCGTCCATCAGGTCGATGGCCTTGTCGGGCAGGAAACGGTCGCTGATGTACCTTTCGGACAGCTTTACTGCGGCTATGCAGGCGTCGTCTTGAATACGCACCTTGTGGTGGTTCTCGTAGCGTTCCTTAAGCCCACGCAGTATGCTGATGGCGCTCAGCTCGTCCGGCTCGTCAACGGTGACGGTCTGGAAACGACGCTCCAGAGCCTTGTCTTTCTCGAAATACTTCTGGTATTCGTTCAATGTAGTGGCACCGATGCTGCGCAGTTCGCCGCGCGCAAGGGCTGGTTTCAGTATGTTGGCCGCATCCATTGCACCCTCACCTGCGCCGGCTCCAACCAGAGTGTGTATCTCGTCGATGAAGAGAATGATGCGTCCGTCGCTCTTGGTCACTTCGTTGATAACGCCTTTGAGTCTCTCCTCAAACTCGCCCTTGTACTTCGCCCCGGCCACAAGCGCACCCATGTCGAGCGAATACACCTGCTTGTCCTTAAGGTTTTCGGGCACGTCGCCGCGCACGATGCGCTCGGCCAGTCCCTCGACTATGGCTGTCTTGCCCGTGCCAGGCTCACCTATCAGAATAGGGTTGTTCTTGGTTCGGCGGCTAAGTATCTGCAACACGCGGCGAATCTCGTCGTCACGCCCTATCACGGGGTCGAGCTTTCCCTGGCGCGCCTGCTCCACAAGGTTCTTCGCGAAGCGCTCAAGGTTCTGGTAGTTGTCGTCGGCCGACTGCGACTGCACCTTCTGTCCCTTGCGCAGTTCGGTTATGGCGGCCCTCATGTCGCCCTCGGTGCATCCTGCATCCTTCAAAATGCGGCTTGCTGTAGAGCTTACGGCCAGCAAGGCGAGCACTATCGGCTCCACGCTGACGAAGTCGTCGCCCATTTTGCCCGACAGTTCGATGGCCTTTTGCAGTACGGCGCTGGTGTCGTTGGCCATGTAGGGCTGTCCGCCGCCCTGCACCCGTGGCAGGTGCTGTATCTCCTGGTCGGCGAGCGTGGCTATCTGATTGGCGTTCACTCCGAGCTTGCTGAACAGGAAGTCGGCAATGTCCTTGGCCTTGACCAATATGCCCTTGAGCAGATGCACCGGCTCAATGGCCTGTTGGCCGTTGGCTTGCGCTATGTTGACGGCCTCCTGTACCACCTGTTGTGCCTTGATTGTGAATTTGTCGAATGTCATATTCTTGTCTCCTTTCTTGTATACATTATATATATAGCTCCGCCGCCTTGGTTGGTAGGGTAGGGGCAGCGCAGCCATTGCATGACACCCAAACGGTGTGCCAGTGGTCGAAAAGGCGACAAAGTGGCGTGAAACAGAGACAAAAAGGCGGAAAGGGTTGTCCGCAGCTTGTGCTGGACAACCCTTTCCGCATCATGTGTGGCAAATCAAGTAGGGACGATCGGGCTCGAACCGATGACCTCTGCAATGTGACTGCAGCGCTCTAAACCAACTGGGCTACGCCCCTATTGCTTGTTTGCGAGTGCAAAAGTAGACAAAAAATGTGTGGTAAGCAAATCTTACGCTGACAATTTTGCAGATTTTCGCTAAAGAGGAAAGTGAAGGGCTATGCCGTTCTGTCCTTGCTTATGTTCTACTTATGTCCTTCTTTGGGTTTCAGAGTGGAGATTGTTCAGAGCGACTGTCGCCAATCGGACGCTTGTCGGACGTTTCGCGTATCACGAGTTTTTGGGGGACAATCTTCTTGTAGATGTTGGTATCGCCGCCGATGCTCCCCAGCAATAGGTCGCACGCAGTGGAACCGATGAGGTGCGACTGGTCGACAATGGCCGACATGCGAGGGGTGACGTAGCTTGCGTGGACATCATCGGTGAAACCTATCAACGCCACGTCGTCGGGTATGCGCAGCTTCATGCGCTTTATGGCATTGAAAGCAGCGAAGGTGATGATGTCGTTGAAAGCTAAAATGGCATCAGGACGGTCGGGGCGTGCAAGCAAGTCTGTGGCCGCTTCGAGAGCCACGGCATAGTCTATCTTGCCGCAAGCCACGAGTGTGCGGTCGATGGGCAGACGGTTTTCGCGCAAAGCCTCAAGATAGCCGTGCTTGCGTCGGCGCACCATGTCGAGATGATTGGGACCTCCGATGAAGGCTATGCGGCGACTGCCCGTGTCTATCAGATGCTGAGTGGCGCGCTGGGCAGCCTCGTCACCGTTGGCGGTAACGCTGGAAAAGTGGTCGGAAAGGCAGGTGCGGCCGAAGAAGACGAGCGGTATGCCCATGTCGGCTATTTCCTCGAAGTGGGAATAGTCGGTAGTGTTCTGAGCCAGACAGGCTATTATGCCTTCAACGTGCAGCCCGATGAAGTTGTCTATCGCACGGCTCTCGATTTCAAAGTCCTCATGACTGTTGGCACTAATCACGGAATAGCCCTCCTTGGCGGCGGCTTCTTCAATGCCGTCGAGTACGGCTGCGTAGTAGTGGGTCTCAAGGTTTGGCACCACAACGCCAATCACCTTAGGTGCCTCTTGGCGCAGACTGCGCGCGAAGGGGTTCGGTCGATAGTTGAGTTCCTTGGCCAGCGACTTGACCTTCTGCTGCATTTCCTTGCCTATTTCAGGGCTGTTGCGCAAGGCACGGCTCACGGTGGCTATGCTTACGCCAAGCTCTCTGGCAAGGTCTTTGAGCGATGTTCTCCGTTTACCTTTAAGCATTGTGGATGTAGATTGTTGTTGTCAAGCACATAGTAGGCTACAAAAATACTCATAATCCGTTGATTTCGCAAACGTTTACGTTTATTTTCCCTTGCAGAAGAGTACATCGACGGTCAAAAGGACGTAACTTTGCAGCGTGATTATGAATGAGTAATGAATAGTTGATAATAAGTTAGTTAGAAAACAAAAGGATTAAGGCTGTCGTGAGACAGCCTTAATCCTTTTTCTAGTATGCTCGGCATGAGCATTGTCTAACGGGTGCAAGTCCCGAGTAAGCCCTAATAGCGGGAATTACATAGCCAAGAGCAAGGGTGTTCATCGTGAGGTGAAATCTGAAAGAAGCTGGCGGCAAACATCTGGCCTAACGGACAGAAACTTCATACAAG
>CAVGKZ010000097.1:0-14764 GCA_963630025.1 bacterium
AGAGCACTAGCCTTCCAAGCTGGGGGTCGCGGGTTTGAGCCCCGTTTTCCGCTCTCGCTGCTGTAATAGCTCAGTGGTAGAGCACTTCCTTGGTAAGGAAGAGGTCCCGAGTTCAAATCTCGGTAACAGCTCTTCTTGAAGAGATGAAAGAAAACAAGATTTAAATCGAACATACATTAATTATAATAACAGAAAAGCTATGGCTAAAGAGAATTTTGTGCGCACCAAACCGCACGTAAACATTGGTACTATCGGTCACGTTGACCATGGTAAGACCACTCTGACCGCTGCCATCTCCAAGGTTCTCCACGAGAAGGGTTTCGGTTCGGAGGAAGTGAAGTCTTTCGATCAGATTGACAATGCTCCTGAGGAGAAAGAGCGTGGTATCACCATCAACACTGCCCACATCGAGTATGAGACTGAGAAGCGTCACTACGCTCACGTGGACTGCCCGGGTCACGCCGACTATGTGAAGAACATGGTAACTGGTGCTGCTCAGATGGACGGTGCAATCATCGTGGTTGCTGCAACTGACGGTCCTATGCCCCAGACCCGTGAGCACGTTCTGCTCGCTCGTCAGGTGAACGTTCCCCGTTTGGTTGTGTTCCTGAACAAGTGCGATATGGTTGAGGACGAGGAAATGCTCGAACTCGTTGAAATGGAAATGCGCGAGCTCCTCGACCAGTATGAGTACGATGGCGACAATACTCCTATCATCCGCGGATCTGCACTCGGCGCTCTGAACGGAGTTGCTAAGTGGGAAGACAAGGTGATGGAGCTGATGGAGGCTGTTGATACATGGATTCCTCTGCCTCCGCGTGATCTTGACAAACCTTTCTTGATGCCTGTTGAGGACGTGTTCTCAATCACTGGCCGTGGTACTGTTGCTACAGGTCGTATTGAGACTGGTAAGGTTAAGGTTGGCGACGAAGTTGAGTTGCTCGGTCTTGGTGAGGACAAGAAGTGCGTCGTAACTGGCGTTGAGATGTTCCGCAAGATTCTTGACGAGGGTGAAGCTGGTGACAACGTAGGTCTGTTGCTCCGTGGTATCGACAAGAAGGAAATCAAGCGTGGTATGGTGCTCTGCCATCCCGGACAGATTAAGCCTTTCAAGAAGTTCAAGGCTCAGATTTATGTGCTGAAGAAGGAAGAAGGTGGACGTCATACTCCGTTCGGAAACAAATATCGTCCTCAGTTCTACCTCCGCACAATGGACTGTACAGGTGAAATCTCTCTGCCCGAAGGCGTTGAAATGGTAATGCCTGGTGATAACGTAACTATCACTGTTGAGCTTATCTATGCCGTTGCATTGAATGTAGGTCTGCGTTTCGCTATCCGCGAAGGTGGCCGTACAGTAGGTGCTGGTCAGATTACCGAAATCATCGAAGACTAATATCGATACAAACCGACTGTTTTACGGTCGATTAAGAATAAAGGGTTCCCGCTGACAACAACGGGAACTTCTTTTACGGGATTAGCTCAGTTGGTAGAGCACTGGTCTCCAAAACCAGGTGTCGGGAGTTCGAGCCTCTCATCCCGTGCAAAAAGAAACAGTCATGTTCAAGAAATTCATTAATTATTGCAAGGCTTGTTACAATGAACTTGCGCATAAGACTACTTGGCCGTCTTTCGCCGAGCTTACGCACAGTGCAGTGGTCGTGTTATCAGCTTCCCTTGTCATTGCATTGGTAGTGTGGGCTATGGATTTGGTGTTTAAGTTTGTCATGAGTTCAATTTATCCAAACTAATTTTCCGAAATGTCTGAAACAGGAATGAAATGGTATGTACTGCGTGCCGTTAGCGGAAAGGAAGCCAAAGTCAAGGAATACCTTGAGGCTGCCGTGAAGCACGATGACACGTTGGCTTCGCATATCGGTCAGATTCTTTTGCCTACTGAAAAGCACGCTATGCTCCGTAATGGAAAACGCGTGGTAAAGGAGAAACTGTTCCTTCCGGGATATGTTCTCATCGAGGCAAATCTCCAGGGTGAGGTCGCACACACGTTGCGCTTCATGCCTAATGTTTTGGGATTCTTGGGAGGCTTGGATAATCCAACTCCTGTACGACAGGCTGACATCAACCGTATACTCGGAACTGCTGAGGAGACAGCAATTGAGGCCGTTGAAACAAATGTGCCCTATGTTGTTGACGAAGTAGTGAAGGTTGCGGAAGGTCCTTTCTGCGGTTTCAGTGGCGTCATAGAAGAAGTGAACGCCGAGAAACGCAAGCTGAAAGTTATGGTTAAAATCTTCGGACGTAAAACTCCGTTGGAGTTAGGCTTTATGCAAGTTGAGAAGGAATAGGGCATATATTGTTACGGTGTGCTAATTCCTTATATGTTGCCGAACGGCGTGTGCCGTAAGGCGTAGAATTTAAAAGTAATCAAAAAAATGGCTAAAGAAGTTGCTGGATTAATCAAATTACAGATTAAAGGTGGCGCTGCGAATCCTTCACCTCCAGTGGGACCGGCTCTTGGTTCCAAGGGAATCAACATAATGGGATTTTGCAAAGAGTTCAACGCCAGGACCCAGGATAAGGCAGGAAAGATTCTTCCTGTTGTTATCACTTACTACACAGACAAGTCTTTCAGCTTTATCATCAAGACTCCTCCCGCAGCTGTACAGCTGAAAGAGGCAGCAAAGGTCAAGAGCGGATCGGCACAGCCTAACCGTACAAAGGTTGCTACGGTTACTTGGGATCAGATTAAGACTATTGCTGAGGATAAGATGAGCGACTTGAACTGCTTCACCGTAGAGGCAGCCATGAAGCTGATAGCAGGAACTGCTCGCAGTATGGGTATTGCCGTTAAAGGGGACTTCCCTGGTAAATAATTTATAACTTCAATTAAGACAATGAGTAAACTGACAAAAAATCAGAAGTTAGTGGCTGATAAGGTTGAAGGAGGGAAGGCTTATTCTTTGATGGAGGCATCATCTTTGGTAAAGGAAATAACCACTACCAAGTTTGACGCTTCGCTTGACATAGACATACGTTTGGGTGTTGACCCTCGCAAGGCTAACCAAATGGTTCGCGGCGTGGTGTCTTTGCCTAACGGAACCGGTAAGGTTACACGTGTGTTGTGTCTTTGCACTCCCGATGCTGAGGCTGCCGCTAAAGAGGCAGGTGCAGACTATGTTGGTCTTGACGAATATATCGAAAAGATCAAGGGTGGCTGGACTGATGTTGATGTCATCATCACAATGCCTTCTTGCATGGGTAAGATAGGTGCTCTCGGACGCGTACTCGGCCCTCGTGGCTTGATGCCTAACCCTAAGAGCGGTACGGTTACAATGGATGTAGCCAAGGCTGTTAAGGAGGTTAAGCAGGGTAAGATTGACTTCAAGGTGGACAAGACCGGTATAGTACACTCTTCTATCGGTAAGGTGTCTTTCACTTCGGAGCAGATTTTCCAGAACGCTAAAGAGTTTATACAGACGATCATCAAATTGAAGCCTACGGCAGCAAAGGGTACTTATATTAAGAGTATCTTCTTGTCAAGCACTATGAGCAAGGGTATCAAGATAGATCCTAAATCAGTTGAATAACTCGTTACACAAGGTTTAGTAAAATGAAAAAGGAAACAAAAGATACTATTATCGTTGAACTCGGAGAAAAGCTGAAAGAGTATCCCCATTTCTATTTGGTGGATGTCTCGGGCTTGGATGCGGGCAAGACAAGCGAACTCCGTGCAAAGTGCTTCAAAAGTGAGATAAAGATGGTTGTTGTGAAGAACAAGCTTCTTCACAAGGCTTTCGAGGCATCGGATGTAGACTACACTCCGCTGTATGGCACTCTGAAAGGCAGTACTGCGGTGATGTTCACTGCAACGGCAAATGTGCCGGCAAAGTTGCTTAAGGAATATTCAAAGGACGGCATACCTGCTCTGAAGGCTGCTTACGCAGAGGAGAGCGTTTTCGTTGGAGCCGACAAACTTGATGAACTTGCAGCTCTCAAGAGCAAGAACGAACTTATCGCAGACGTTGTGGCTTTGCTGCAGTCTCCTGCAAAGAATGTCGTTTCAGCTCTCCAATCAGGCGCAAACACTATACACGGTGTGCTGAAGACTTTAGGCGAGCGTCCTGAATAAACCCAAAGTCACAAACATTAATTTTAAAAACAATAAAATACAAATAAAAATGGCAGATATTAAAGCTATCGCTGAAGAATTAGTAAATCTTACAGTAAAGGAAGTAAACGAGTTGGCAACTGTCCTGAAGGACGAGTACGGAATTGAGCCTGCTGCTGCAGCTGTTGCTGTTGCTGCTGGTCCTGCTGCTGGTGGCGCTGCCGCTGCTGCAGAGGAGAAGTCTTCTTTCGACGTAGTGCTGAAAGAGGCTGGTGCTGCTAAGCTGCAGGTTGTGAAGGCCGTTAAGGAGGCTTGTGGCCTTGGCCTGAAAGAGGCAAAGGACCTGGTTGACGGTGCTCCTTCTACACTGAAGGAAGGCTTGTCTAAGGACGAGGCAGAGAACCTGAAGAAGACCATCGAGGCCGCAGGTGCTGTTGTCGAGCTTAAATAATACGACTACAATCGGAATTAAAAGGGTTAAGAATCTCCCAGTAGGAGATTCTTGACCTTTTTGTGTCTGTAAAGACCGACAGACGAATGGACAGGCTTTTCTTCCAAATCAAGAAGTTAATAATTTTATGGTTTCAAAGATAATAGATAACAGAGTAAACTTTGGCAGCGTCAAGAATCCGATGCCTTATCCGGATTTCCTTGATGTGCAATTGCAGTCTTTCAAAGACTTCCTCCAGTTGGACACGCCACCCGAGGAACGCAAGAATGACGGCTTGTATAAGGTGTTCTCAGAGAACTTCCCTATCACCGACACGCGTAATAATTTCGTTCTTGAGTTCCTTGATTATTACATAGATCCTCCGCGCTATACCATTGACGAGTGTTTGGAGCGTGGCTTGACTTACAGTGTTCCTTTGAAGGCTAAGCTGAAACTGTATTGCACTGACCCTGACCATGAGGATTTCGGCACGGTGATACAGGACGTGTTCCTTGGTCCTATCCCGTATATGACATCCAACGGCACATTCGTGATAAATGGTGCCGAGCGTGTTGTTGTGTCGCAGTTGCACCGTTCTCCTGGTGTGTTCTTCGGTCAGAGCGTTCATGCCAACGGTTCTCTGCTCTATTCTGCGCGTATCATTCCGTTCAAGGGCTCGTGGATTGAATTCGCTACGGACATCAACAATGTGATGTACGCCTACATTGACCGTAAGAAGAAGTTACCTGTAACGACTCTTTTGCGTGCCATTGGTTATGAGGCCGATAAAGATATATTGAGCATATTTGACTTGGCTGAGGAGGTCAAGGTGACGAAGACCAATATTAAGAAGATGTATGGTCGCAAGCTTGCTGCTCGTGTGCTGAAGAGTTGGAATGAAGACTTCGTTGATGAGGACACCGGTGAGGTGGTTTCCATAGAGCGCAATGAGGTGATAATGGATCGTGAGACGGAGATTACTGAGGAAAACGCAATCGATATTCTCGAAAGTGGTGCCCAGTCGATACTCGTTCATAAGGACGAATCAACCGCTCAGGACTACTCTATCATCTTCAATACGCTCCAGAAAGACCCGAGTAACTCGGAAAAGGAGGCCGTGCTCTACATTTATCGTCAGCTTCGTAATGCCGATCCTGCTGATGATGCAAGTGCACGTGAGGTCATCCAGAACCTGTTCTTCTCAGACAAGCGTTATGATTTGGGCGATGTCGGACGTTACAGAATAAACAAGAAACTGGGTCTTGACACTGACATGGATGTCAGAGTGCTCACCAAGGAGGATATAATTGAGATTATCAAGTATCTTATCCAGCTGATAAACTCTAAGGCTACGGTCGACGATATTGACCACTTGTCAAACCGTCGTGTACGTACGGTGGGTGAACAGTTGAGCAACCAGTTCTCCATTGGCTTGGCTCGTATGAGCCGTACAATCCGTGAGCGCATGAATGTGCGTGACAATGAGGTGTTCACTCCGACTGACTTGATTAACGCCAAGACAATATCGAGCGTCATCAACTCGTTCTTCGGTACCAACCCGTTGTCACAGTTCATGGACCAGACTAACCCGCTTGCCGAAGTTACTCACAAGCGCCGTTTGTCAGCTCTTGGTCCTGGAGGTTTGTCGCGTGAGCGTGCTGGCTTCGAGGTGCGCGACGTTCACTATACTCACTATGGTCGTCTGTGTCCTATCGAAAGCCCTGAAGGCCCGAACATCGGACTTATTTCTTCGCTTTGTATATACGCTAAGATAAACGAGCTGGGCTTCATCGAGACTCCTTACCGCAAGGTGGTGAACGGTGTGGCTGACTTGAACAACGACAATATCGTGTATCTTACTGCCGAGGAGGAGGAAGACCACGTGATAGGACAGGGTAACGCTCCCTTGAACGATGACGGCACGTTTATCCGTGAGGTGGTCAAGTGTCGTCAGGACGCAGACTTCCCTGTTGTCGCTCCCGACCAGGTGGACTTGATGGACGTGTCTCCGCAGCAGATAGCATCAATAGCGGCAGCGTTGATTCCGTTCCTTGAGCATGACGATGCCCACCGTGCGCTGATGGGATCTAACATGATGCGTCAGGCAGTGCCTTTGCTTCATAACGATGCCCCGATTGTCGGTACCGGTATAGAGAGGCAGGTGTGCGAAGACTCGCGCACTATGATTACTGCAGAGGGCGACGGTGTTATAGAATATGTTGATGCCAACACAATACGTATCCTTTATGACCGCACAGAGGATGAGGAGTTTGTCAGCTTCGAACCTGCGCTGAAGGAATACCGCATACCGAAGTTCCGCCGTACAAACCAGAATATGACCATCGACCTTCGTCCTATCTGCAACAAAGGACAGCGCGTGACGGCAGGTGACATCCTTACTGAAGGTTATGCTACCGAAGACGGCGAATTGGCTCTTGGACGCAACCTCGTTGTGGCATACATGCCGTGGAAGGGTTATAACTATGAGGATGCTATCGTTCTTAACGAACGTTTGGTGCGTGAGGACGTGTTGACATCTGTACACGTGGATGAATACTCACTCGATGTGCGCGAAACGAAGCGCGGTATGGAGGAGTTCACCAACGATATTCCTAATGTAAGCGAGGAAGCCACAAAGGATCTTGACGACAATGGTGTTATTCGTGTCGGCGCACGCGTAGAGCCGGGCGACATCCTTATCGGAAAGATATCACCTAAGGGCGAGAGCGATCCGTCGCCAGAGGAAAAACTCCTTCGCGCAATCTTCGGCGACAAGGCTGGTGATGTGAAGGACTCGTCGCTCAAGGCCAATCCTTCATTGACAGGTGTGGTTATAGATAAGAAGTTGTTCGCACGTGCCATCAAGACGCGTCAGACAAAGCAGCAGGACAAAGTTCTGTTGGCTAAGATTGACGAGGAGTATGAGGCTAAGGTGGACGATTTGAAAGACATTCTCGTGGAGAAGTTGCTCACACTTACTGACGGCAAAGTGTCGCAGGGTGTGAAGGACTATACCGGTGCAGAGGTAATCACACACGGTAGCAAGTTCACAATTGCTGCTCTCAAGAACCTTGAGTATGGCGATATCCAGATAAGCAAGTGGACTGACGATGACCATGCCAACGGGCTTATTGCGCAGCTTATCATCAACTTTATGAAGAAGTACAAACTGCTTGACGCGGAGATGAAACGCAAGAAGTTTGCCATAACCATAGGTGATGAGCTTCCTTCAGGCATTCTCCAGATGGCAAAGGTTTATGTGGCCAAGAAGCGTAAGATAAGCGTCGGCGATAAGTTGGCTGGCCGTCACGGTAACAAAGGTATTGTGGCAAAGATTGTTCGTCAGGAAGATATGCCGTTCACTGCCGATGGACAGCCGGTTGACTTGGTTCTTAACCCGTTGGGCGTGCCTTCACGTATGAACCTTGGACAGATATTCGAGGCTATTTTGGGTGCAGCCGGAAAGAGACTTGGTGTGAAGTTCGCTACTCCGATTTTTGATGGAGCGAAACTTGAAGACCTTGCAGAGTGGACTGAAAAGGCAGGACTGCCACATCTCTGTTCCACATATCTGTATGACGGTGAAACGGGAGAACGTTTCGACCAGCCTGCCACTGTGGGTATCACGTACTTCCTTAAGCTCGGCCACATGGTTGAGGACAAGATGCACGCACGTTCCATCGGCCCGTACTCGCTCATCACCCAGCAGCCGCTCGGTGGTAAGGCGCAGTTCGGAGGCCAGCGTTTCGGAGAGATGGAGGTCTGGGCTCTTGAGGCATTCGGTGCAAGCCATGTACTGCAGGAGATACTTACCGTTAAGTCCGACGACGTCGCAGGGCGCAGCAAGGCATACGAGGCCATTGTCAAGGGCGAGCCGATGCCAACGCCGGGTATACCGGAGTCGCTGAATGTGCTTCTGCACGAATTGAAGGGACTTGGTTTGAGCATCACTCTCGACTGATGACGTAGTAAATGCAGTTCTTCACGAAATAATATACAACAAAGTAAATATGGCTTTCAAGAAAGATACAAAGATAAAGAGTAATTTCACCAAGATAACTATCGGACTCGCTTCTCCGGAAGAAATACTTGAGAGTTCGTATGGCGAGGTTACGAAACCCGAAACCATCAACTACCGTACCTATAAGCCGGAGCGTGACGGATTGTTCTGTGAGCGCATTTTCGGCCCGACTAAGGACTACGAGTGCGCCTGCGGCAAATACAAGCGCATACGCTACAAAGGCATAGTCTGCGACCGTTGTGGTGTTGAGGTGACAGAGAAGAAAGTGCGTCGTGAGCGCACGGGACATATCGAGTTGGTTGTGCCCGTGGCTCATATATGGTACTTCCGTTCGTTGCCCAACAAGATTGGTTACTTGCTCGGACTGCCCACCAAGAAGCTCGATGCCATCATCTATTATGAGCGTTACGTGGTGATTCAGCCTGGTGTGTTGGCCGGCAAGACGGATTCGGAAGGCAACGATGTCTTGGGATCAAAGGCTTACGACCTTCTTTCAGAGGACGAATACAACGATATTCTGGACAATAAGATTCCGCAGGACAACTATCTGCTCGACGATTCTGACCCCAACAAGTTCATCGCCAAGATGGGTGCTGAGGCCATTCAGGATCTTCTCTCGCGCATCGACCTTGACTCTCTGTCTTATGAACTGCGCGACCGTGCCAACAGCGATTCGTCCATGCAGCGCAAGAACGAGGCTTTGAAGCGTTTGCAGGTGGTCGAGGCATTCCGTGGCAGTAAAGATATCAACCGCCCCGAGTGGATGATAATGAAGATTCTTCCGGTTATACCGCCAGAACTTCGCCCTCTTGTTCCGCTTGATGGTGGACGTTTTGCCACATCCGACCTCAACGACCTCTACCGTCGCGTGATTATACGCAACAATCGTTTGAAGCGACTTATAGAGATTAAAGCTCCGGAAGTTATCCTGCGTAATGAGAAACGTATGTTGCAGGAGGCAGTCGACAGCTTGTTTGACAACTCTCGCAAGAGTAGTGCGGTCAAGAGCGACAGCAACCGTCCGTTGAAATCCTTGTCAGACTCGCTGAAAGGTAAGGCCGGACGTTTCCGTCAGAATCTTCTCGGTAAGCGTGTTGACTACTCTGCCCGTTCGGTTATCGTGGTCGGCCCCGAACTGAAGATGGGCGAGTGTGGTCTGCCCAAGCTCATGGCTGCCGAACTTTACAAGCCGTTCATCATCCGTAAGCTCATTGAGCGTGGCATTGTGAAGACGGTCAAGAGTGCAAAGAAGATTGTTGACCGTCGCGAACCGGTAATTTGGGATATCCTTGAGAATGTTATGAAGGGTCATCCCGTATTGCTCAACCGTGCCCCTACACTTCACCGTCTTGGTATTCAGGCGTTCCAGCCTAAGCTCATTGAGGGCAAGGCAATCCAGCTTCACCCGTTGGCATGTACGGCGTTCAACGCCGACTTCGACGGCGACCAGATGGCTGTCCACCTCCCGTTGAGCAACGAGGCCGTGCTTGAGGCGCAGATACTTATGCTCCAGAGCCACAATATTCTTAACCCGGCCAACGGTGCTCCTATCACTGTGCCGTCGCAGGATATGGTGCTCGGACTCTACTACATTACTAAGATTCGTCCTGGTGCAAAGGGCGAAGGACTCACATTCTACGGTCCCGAAGAGGCTATCATTGCCCACAATGAGGGCAAGTGCGACCTTCACGCTCAGGTTAAGGTTGTTGTGAAAGACCGCGATGAGGATGGCAACTTCGTCAACAGAATGGTTGAAACCTCTGTCGGACGTGTCATCGTCAATGGCGTAGTGCCCGACGAAGTGGGCTATGTCAACACTGTAATCTCTAAGAAAAGTTTGCGTGACATCATCGCTGCCGTCATAAAGAATGTAGGTTTCGCTGAAGCATGCGAGTTCCTCGACGGTATCAAGAACCTTGGTTACCGCATGGCTTACCTTGCCGGACTGTCGTTCAACCTTGACGATATCATCATCCCGGAGGAAAAGACTGCCCTAGTGGAGAAAGGTAACGAGGAAGTTCGCCAGATTACAGAGAACTACAACATGGGATTCATTACCGACAATGAGCGTTACAATCAGGTTATCGACACATGGACCCACGTGAACAACGACCTTGGCAACATCCTTATGAAGGAGATGACCGAGGCCGACCAGGGATTTAACGCCGTCTACATGATGCTCGACTCCGGTGCCCGTGGTTCTAAAGACCAGATTCGTCAGCTCTCAGGTATGCGTGGTCTTATGGCCAAGCCCCAGAAAGCCGGTGCCGAGGGACACCAGATTATTGAGAATCCTATTCTCTCCAACTTCAAGGAGGGTATGTCGGTGCTTGAATACTTCATCTCTACCCACGGTGCCCGTAAGGGTCTTGCCGATACGGCCATGAAGACTGCCGACGCAGGTTATCTTACTCGTCGTCTTGTTGACGTTTCTCACGATGTAATCATTACCGAAGAAGATTGCGGCACACTCCGCGGACTCCTCTGCTCAGCTCTGAAGAATGGCGATGAGGTCATATCTTCACTTTCCGAGCGCATCCTTGGACGTGTTTCTGTTCACGATGTTCTCAATCCTGCCACTGGCGAACTTATCGTTGCAGCTGGCGAAGAGATAACAGAACCCATTGCGCAGGCCATCGAAAATGCATCGATTGAGACCGTTGAGATTCGTTCCGTGCTCACTTGCGAGAGCAAGAAGGGTGTCTGCATGAAGTGCTATGGCCGCAACCTTGCTACACGCCGTATGGTTCAGAAGGGCGAAGCCGTCGGAGTCATTGCCGCACAGGCCATCGGTGAACCTGGTACACAGCTTACTCTCCGTACGTTCCACGCCGGTGGTGTGGCTGCCAATGCCGCAGCCAACGCTTCTATCGTGGCCAAGAACGATAGCCGTCTTGAGTTTGAGGAACTGCGCACCGTGCCGTTCGAGGAAGACGGCAAGAAGTGCGAGATGGTTGTCAGCCGTCTTGGTGAGGTGCGCTTTGTTCACCCCAACACGGGCATTGTGCTCTCAACAATGAATGTTCCCTACGGTTCTTCTCTCTATTATAAGACCAACGACGTGGTGGCCAAGGGTGAGAAGATTGCCCAGTGGGACCCCTTCAATGCCGTTATCGTCACCGAATATGCTGGTACACTTAAGTTCAACGACGTTATCGAGGGCGTAACCTTCCGTGCTGAGACCGACGACACCACCGGACTTACCGAGAAGATTATCACTGAGTCTAAGGACAAGTCAAAGGTGCCTACCTGCGACATCATCAACTCTAAGGGTGAAAAGGTCGGAACCTACAACTTCCCAGTGGGAGGTCACGTTGTTGTTGAAGACGGTCAGACCGTCAAGACAGGTGTGACGCTCGTCAAGATTCCTCGTGCCGTTGGTAAGGCAGGTGACATCACCGGAGGTCTTCCCCGTGTGACCGAGCTGTTTGAGGCTCGCAACCCGTCAAATCCCGCTGTTGTGTCTGAAATTGACGGTGAGGTTTCTATGGGTAAGGTTAAGCGAGGCAACCGCGAGATAATCGTCACCTCAAAGACTGGCGAGCAGCGCAAGTACCTTGTGTCGCTGTCTAAGCAGATTCTGGTGCAGGAGCATGATGCAGTGCGTGCCGGAACGCCTTTGTCTGATGGCGTTATAACCCCGGCCGACATCCTTGCCATCAAGGGTCCTACCGCCGTTCAGGAATACATTGTCAACGAGGTGCAGGACGTTTACCGCCTGCAAGGTGTGAAGATCAACGACAAGCACTTTGAGATTATCGTGCGTCAGATGATGCGCAAGGTTCAGATAAACGATCCGGGCGACACCACATTCCTTGAGCAGGAGATTGTTGATAAGCTTGATTTCGCTGAAGCCAACGACCGTATCTGGGGCAAGAAAGTTGTCACCGATGCCGGCGACAGCGAGAATCTCCAGGCCGGACAGATTGTTACGGTGCGCAAGTTGCGCGACGAGAACTCTTCACTGAAGCGTCGAGACCTCCGTCTCGTGCAGGTTCGCGATGCCGTTGCCGCCACTTCCACGCAGATACTTCAGGGTATCACCCGTGCCGCTCTCCAGACCAAGAGCTTCATGTCGGCTGCATCGTTCCAGGAAACCACCAAGGTGCTCAACGAAGCTGCCATCCGCGGTAAGCGCGACAACCTTGAGGGCATGAAGGAGAACGTCATCTGCGGTCACCTGATCCCTGCCGGAACCGGTTCGCGTGAGTACAGCAAGCTCATTGTTCTGTCCAAAGAGGACCACGAGCGCATGCAGGCCAATCGCAAGAATGTGACTGACCTCGCTGCTGAAGAGAAGAAAGAAGAGGCGGTAGAGAAGTAACCGCTGCATACATACATCAACAACAAAAAAGGCTGCGACCTTCATGGTTGCAGCCTTTTTTGTTGTTTTTTTTGCTAAACGGGCCGCTGCGTTATGGCCGTGCGTATCAATAGAATGTGCAAATGAGCCAAGGAGAGCGAGGACGCACGTCCCTACTGTAGGCTTCATGCGCCGCATACGGTATGATTGGCGTCTTCACCAACCGCTTCCTACAGCAGTCTTCATGCGCCGCGTACAGCAGGGTTGGCTTCTTCTCCAATTATTTGCCAGTCCTGTTCCCATCGTTGTTCTCACGGGCAATATCTTCTGATGGGATTTGCGAAAAATCTTGCTTGAAAATGTATGCGATTTTTGCCAAAGATTGCATACATTTTCGGTAAAAATCATATCGATTTTTGGCCGAAACCGATGCGATTCTTTCTCGCCTTCATAATCAAAAGCCGCGAAAAGGCGAGTATGTCAAGAAATCAGGCGGGCGTTTGACGTTTTACGCCCCGTTCTTTGTCGCAATGTAAAAAAACAGTAACTTTGCCGCCATTATAGAACCCGCCTAAACAAAATTATGGTGGAAATTTATATAACCACTCTATATAATAAATAGGTATAATGGTAAAATCATTAATCAAAACAATTTATACAATGAAACTAAAGAATCTTTTCACAGGATTTTTGGCCATGATGGCCTTGGTGCTCACTTTTGCTGCTTGCGGTTCGGACGACAGCAACGACAATGCCACGTCTATCAACAAGACTCAACTCGTTGGTGACTGGTATGTTAAAGGCTTTAAGCTCCTGACTTTTGACAACGATTCCGTTACAATTTTCGGCGAAAACGGCGAAACAAAAAAAGGAGCTTACACGATTGTCGGCTGCGACGTTTATGTGTCTGCTGGAACCGAATCGGGAAAGCTCATGCAGAATGTTTCTTTCAGCGGTACAGGAGAGATGACTGTTCAGATGACTGATGGCAAAAATTGGGTACCATTTACTCTTCTGAAGGGTGGCGTGTCTGCAATTACCCCGGCTCAACTCGTCGGTGATTGGTATCTAAACGGCGAGAAGATCTTCTCTTTCACCGAAAAGACCGTGACCATTAAGCGTGAAATAGACAGAGACGTGACGTTCAATTACGTAATCTTAGGTTCTGACATTTATATGGTTTCAGGCACTGAAAGCGAGCGTCTGCTGCAAAAGGTCTCCATCAGCAACGGCGTTTTGACTGGCGAGCTGAATGTTGACGGCGAGTGGAAGACACTCCAACTCACGAAGGGCGAGTCGACCGCCACGCTCGCCAGGAGGCAGCTCGTTGGTGACTGGTATAACGCTGGCATGATGTCCCTCTCTTTCACCGAAACAACCGTCACTAGATATGATGACGAAGGGAATCACGCGTCTGCGGCCTATACAATTGTGGACAATGACATTTATATGTACGACAGCGAAATGAAGGAGAATTACAGATTTCTGCGAGACGTTTCCGTCAACTCGTTTGGCTTCATGACGGCAAAGATGAATGTTGAAGG
Organism: bacterium; assembly: GCA_963630025.1. Classification (GTDB taxonomy): domain Bacteria; phylum Bacteroidota; class Bacteroidia; order Bacteroidales; family Bacteroidaceae; genus Prevotella. The sequence continues at coordinate 14,365 of CAVGKZ010000097.1, forward strand.
CGTGTGGGCGACACTCTATTTCATGAAAAAGGATGCTGACAAGGCCGACAACACAATCGACTTGAGCCTGCTCTACAACAAGACATGGTGTACAGTACTTGCAGACAACAACAACTTGGCGAAATTCTGTTTCAAAGCCGACGGCACAGCGACTGCCGAGGTCGATGGCGAGAAGATAACTTGCACTTATACTTACGACAGCAAGACTCACATTCTTACATACTCATATGAGGGAAAGTCGGCTAAGATGAAGATTGTTGCCTTGACCAGCACCGAACTTTGCGCCATTGTGTATTCGACTAACGAAGACGGTGTGATACCTGTAAGTATGGTATTCACTGCAGAGTAAGTAATGTGAAAAGAATAAGTTCCTCAAGTTTGCCCTGTATTTTTAGGCGGT
>CAVGKZ010000098.1:0-13953 GCA_963630025.1 bacterium
ACTACAAGCATGGCACCGACAAGGCCGACAAGGTGGCTTCGTGGCGTATGACGGCCGAGCGTTGGGAGCCGCTGCGCGACAAGATAGACGGCACGGACAACGGCAACATGGCCGTTGTGGTGACGGACATCATCAACAATCCCGACCTGCATGCGGAAGAGAAGAAAGCCGTTCTGGACTATGTGCGCAACCTCACGATGATGCGAGGATACAACATTGCGCAGGTGAACAATGCCAATGACGACGGAGAGCAGCGTCCAGAGGTGCAGAGCGTGAACGACAGTTACTCCAACGGCTATGAGACTACCGACCCGCAAGTCGTGAACGATACCAAGACCCGCCTTGATATGACACGCGCGCAGGTGGCGCAGGAATATGGTCTTGAGAACGAGGACGAGGTGGACGAACTGATTGACGGCGACCCACTGCGGTTTATTGGCGAGCAAAGGAAATTGGGCAACACCGGCAATTTGCAATCCATCATTGACTATGCCAATGCAAAGTCGGCCTACGACGGCATGGTGCAGCGCGGAAATGATGACATGGAGAACAAGCGCATGGAGGTAGCCGCCAATGTGGAGCGGCACACGCACAAGGATTATAACCTGGTGCAACCTGCCACCATGAAGGTGGACGACAAGCAGGTGTATATCGTCAAGGGCAACATCGTTCCTCTACCCGACGGGACGGGCATTGACGTGCGCAACTCTGACCAGAGTATTGTGATTTGCGATGCAGAGACGGGCGAATACAAGTTTACCAGTCCCGACCAGATATTCACGTTGGGCGAGGCCATAGATCCACAGTCAGAACTTGACGAGGCGTATGCCAATATTCAAGCCGAGTATGATGCCGTGCTTGGCGGCAATGGGGCCGGCTCTACGGAGAACGGCAACCCGATGCCGCAGTATGGCGTAAACGATACGTTTACTCTCCGTGATGCTGAGGGCAACGCCGTGAGCGGTGAGGTGCAGGGCATCAGCGAAGACGGCGTGGAGATACGCACGGATGTACCTGTGAACGGTAAGTATGTGCAGGTTATCCCTGCCGGGGAGTTCGAGGGCATGGTGGAGAGTCTCCATGACGCTGACGGCAACACAGTATGGGACAGAAACCCTGTTGCGGAAAGCGGTGAAAGCGTACCGAATTCTGGTGAAAGCGTACAAGAAACGCCCGAGAAGGTGCAGACTGAGGGCATGGACGGACAGCAACCCATGACAAAAGAACAGCTTCAGCAGTATGCCCAAGGTGCTTTCAATGAGGCCATACAAGGTAATGGTGGTGTTGCACTTTCGCAAGAACAGGCAGAGCAGATGCAGCAGTACAACCAGCAGATGTTGGATCAGGAGCAACAACGCAAAGCGGAGGAAGCCAACAACAAGCCGACCGCACTCTCACGTGTTCCTCTTGACGAGAAGACGGGCGAGCCGATGTTTGAGAAAGCCGACAAGGAGACAGCCCTTGACGCTCTCAATGAGGTGACGGGCGGCAATGAGGCGAACACCACCGCCATTGTGAATGCGCAGGTGGAGCAAGCGCAAAAGGCACTCGATGCGCTAAAGAAGAAGCAGCCTACCAAGAAAGCACCGACACTGAAAGGTTCGCCCATGGCAATGCTCAAAGCACAGCAGGAGGCCGATGCCAACTACAACGCCGCCATGGAGCAGTACAACGGCCAAGTGGCACAAGCCGAGGAAACATTGAGCGCATGGTCGAGGATTTATGCCTTGATGAACGAGCGCAAGCGTGCCATCCGTGAGCAGCAGGAGGCAGAGCAGCGTGAACGTGACCAGAAGCTGCATGACGAAGCCGTGGCACAGGTTGAAGAACAGAAGCGCATTGCCGCGGAGAAAGCCGCCGAGCAAGCCGAGGTGGGCACTCATGCCGTGAACCCGAAGATTAGGGAGAAGTGGGACGGAGCCGCCAAGGTGGAGGGCAACGCCAATGCCATCACCCTTGCAGACGGATCTACCATTCGAGGGCATTATGTCCTCACCGAGGCTGGAGCCGCATCAGCGAGCCACGACGTGAACAACGCCTTTGAGCCGACCGAGGGCTTCCCCATTGACGAGAACGGCGAGAGCGTGAACGACCGCGACTACAAGCGAGACATGGACGCACAGCGCATTGTGAGGAACATTGCACAGAGCTACGACAACCGTGCCTTGCAGTCGCCTGTCATCGTAAGCAAGGACGGCATTGTGCTTTCGGGCAACAACCGCACCATGAGTGGCGATATGGCGGCACAGCAGGGAACAGACAAGGCGTATATCGACCATCTGCGCGAGTTCGGAGGGATGTACGGTTTCACTCCCGAACAAATTGACGGCATGAAGCATCCGCGCGTGGTGTTCGTGCCGGACGAGGCTATGCCCTACGATGCAACCACGTTTGCACGTTTCAATGCCGAGCAGCAGAAGAAACAGGGCAAGGACGCACAGGCCGTAAAACTCGGAAAGGTCGTGCCCGACAATGTGTTCAAGAGCATTGTGGGCGACATCAGCCGTTATGATCGTCTTTCCGATTTCTATGCAGACGAAAAGGCTGTGGCTTCTGCCATCAGTCAGTTGCTCGGTGCAGGAGTCATCAACGAGATGCAGTTGCCCGAGATGCGCACTGGCAATGCATTGTCAGCCGCAGGGCGCGAACTTATTGAGAACACGCTTATCGGCAAGGTCTTCCAGACTTCGCCCGATGCCGTGCGCCAGATAATCAGCACACCGACATTGCGCCATGCGATGATTATGGGCTTGAACGAGATAGCCCACAATCGCACGCTTGCCAAGAGTGGCTACGACCTGAGTCAAGAGTTGGGTGCAGCCGTTGACCTTGTGGCAAGAGCCAAGGCTGAGTCTCCCGACATATATAAGGAAGGTATGCCCGTTTCGCCTTACGGCAGACAGGCAGGACTCTTTGACGACGAATACGGAGACAGCCGAGTGACGGATGCGACCGTACTCTTGCTTGCCGACGTGCTGAACAGCGGCAAACCGAGCGACCTGCGCAAGATGCTCGCCACCTATAACAACGAAGCGTCAGCCCCTGCAAGTGGTCAGATAGATATGTTCAGTGGGGATGTACGCTCCAAGGAGCAATTACTTAACGACGTAAACGAATATTTCAGAAATGCAACACCAAGAGAACAACAGGCAATCGTTGATGCCGCAGTCGCAGAACGAAAGCAGAGAGCAGAAGCAAATTCAGAAGTTGGGAATGTTACTGGGCGCAATGGGGGAAATCCAGCCGACATACAAGGAGAAAGTAATGGCGGAATTCCAGAAGCACATGTAGGGTTGAATGATGACGAGGCAAATGAACTTTTGTCCCGTATGGAAGGCAACACGTCGGAAATTCCGCAAATGGAACTCAATCCGGCAAATTGGATTGAGCAGTTCGGTGAGAATGGTATGGTGGCAACCCCTGTGGGTGAAGTGAAGATGGGTGAAAACCAAATTGCCAAGCTGTTTGAAAAAGGACGCAGTGAGCAGTTTGGCATGATAAAGCCTACGCTTGAACATCCGCAGGTGGTTATTGAAGTTCCTTCTGAGTCGACAGACGGCAATACGGAACGTGCAAGTTCGTTGTTGTTTATAAAGACGTTCAAGAAAGAAGATGGAACGAAAGTGTATTACTTCAAGTCGGTAACGGTAAAGAAAGACGGGCTTGAGGTAAGTGTGAGCAGCCATTACGACCGTGCGAAACGAGTAAAGGAAGCGTTGAAAAAAGGGAAGTTGCTATACCGGTTTGACGGTGGCGCACAGACCGAACGCCACCCTGCTGACGTTTCTGTGACAACTTCCCCAGGCATTACGCAGGGGAATAGCTCAGAAAGACCATTGCTTTGGGAACGGGGCGCAGACGCCGCTCCTGAAGATGTCGCAACTCCAACCATTACCACTATCGAACCTCAACAAGGCGACGAGAGAACGAGCCGCACTAAAGGTCAGAGCAATGTATCTTCCGATAGCAAAAGTAACCATAATTCCCCGAAAATGCAAGAAAATTCCGAGAAATCTCCTGCAAATGAGGGAGAAATGCCACTCTCGGAGAAGATTGCAGACTATGGAACATTGAGCGGAGAGGTTACCGACCTTGCAGACCTACCTACAGACATGGCCTATCGTGAGACCGACATCAATGAGTTGATGGACTTGTTGGAGACCGGCTATATGCGACGTCTGCCCGAAGGAAAAACGGTAGAAGGGGCATCCAGAACATTCCGGTCAAAAGGCGGCAGGACTTTTTCCTTGGGGAAGAAGTACGGAAATTCGCATGGAGGCAAGGGCTTCGCAAAAGGTGCGCCGTGGAGTACATTGGGTGGAACACTGTCGGGTGGAACGGCTCGAAAGGTGCTCATTGGTGTCCCCGGCAGCATCATGGATTGGCAAGAAGGACATCATGGCAGCTACAAGGAAGCTCGCTCATTTGACGAGATAGAACATGGCAAGCCGTTGTGGGTTAAGTTTGACGAGGACGGCGATATTACCGACATTGGTGTAGAAGACATCCGTGCATGGGTAGCAGACGCAGAAGGCAACTACCATGAGTTTATCCCATCAACTCAGAACAAGAAGTTTGGAGCGCGTAAGCAGAAAGATGCGGGTGTCAATCCACTGTCGCAAAAGATTGCCGAAGCCTCGGCAGGTGTGAACACCGAACCCACCGAGGCGCAGAAGGAGGCTGGCAACTACAAGAAAGGTCATGTACAGGTGGGTACGTTCGACATCACCATTGAGCAGCCGCAGGGCAGTGTGCGCAAAGGCACGGATGCCAACGGCAAGCAGTGGGAAATCAAGATGCACAACACCTACGGTTACTTCCGTGGCACGGAGGACGTGGACGGTGACCACATTGACGTATTCCTTTCCAACGACATTGACGGTTGGAACGGACGCAAGGTGTATGTGGTGGACCAGTACAACCCGGACGGCACGTTTGACGAGCACAAGGTGATGCTTGGCTTCAACGACATGGGCGAGGCAAAGAGCGACTATCTGGCCAACTATGAGAAAGGTTGGGAAGACGGGCGCAGAATTACCGTGTCCGCTACGAACCTCGAAGACTTCGAGAAGTGGATTGACAGCAGCCACCGCAAGACCAAGCCGTTTGCGGAGTATGCCGGGGTGAAGAAAGAGACCGTTGCCAATGCTCCTGCAAAGGATGCAACCAAGCAACCCGAGGGCAAGGGGTATTCCATCACTCCGACGACCTATACCAATAAGAAAGGCAAGACGAGCGATGTGTCCCTGCTTACGTTTGACCACGACTTGACTGCCGACCAAGAGCGAGCCGTCAAGGAGTTTGCCAAGGAACGGACTGGAGAGGGACGCTTTGCCCCTGCCCGTGGTTGGAAAGACCGTGAGAGCGGCGGCTGGATGTTCCGCAGTGAAGAGGACGCACGCAAGGCGGCTGAAATGGTGGGCGATGAAGATGCAGTTGCCGACAATCAACCGCTGACTGCACAAGAATTGCGCGATACCGTAGAGCCGAAGAAGCCAGCCGCACGGAAGAAAACCCCTGCAAAGAAACCTGCAAACAAGGTTGAAGTGGCTGATGTTGTGGAGCAGAAGCCGAGCGAGTCTGCAAAGGCAGAGAAGCCGCAGTACGAGGTGAGCGATGAGGAGGTGAACGGACTGATGAACGACATCCGCGACATTCTCGGCATTGGCGATGACGAGGGCGATGCCGGGCTGAAGTTCCGCGACCCCGATGAACTGACCGCAGAGCAGCGTCAGAAGCTCATGTCTGTAGGCCAGCGTCTGGCAATGGCTATGGTGGAGCGTGGCAATGAGTCGTTTGGCGACTACGCCTCCATGATGGTCAAGGCACTTGGCAACAAGGTGCGCCCTTGGCTAAAGGCATTCTATGGCGGACTGGAGTATGTACCCGGTTACGACAAATACGCCCTCACTCCCTACGAGGAGGTGAAAGCCTTTGACGTGGAGAACTTCGACAAGCCGCATAAAGATGTGCTTGCCCAAGCCGACATGATTGTTGAGGAGGGCAAGGCGCAGGTAGCGGCAGACAAGGCGAATAATGAACTCAAAGAAATAAGAAATGAGCAACGAAAAGAAACCGAAAAGCAGACAGCAGCAGATACAGATGCTGTTGCAGCAGAAGCAGAGACTGTTGCAAGCGAAACAAAAAGTCTCGCAGAAACTTCAAGCGATGAGCAAGCCCTCAACGGAGCAGCCGATCGAGTAGATGAGACACTCGACAAGGTGAACGACCAACTCGCCTTGCTTGGCTATTATGAGGCTGACCGTGTAGAAAAGGACTTCAACGAGGCATACGGCTACATGCGCAATGCCGAGAAGAAAGCCGTAAAGGACGCAGCCAACCTTGCAGACTATCTGATAGACGACCTTGGTCTTGACCGCTACGAGGCAACCCATGGAAAGGCTGACAAGAAAGGCAAGCGCAAGACCAAGCCTCTTGCCGTTTCCAATATTGCTCCTGCAGGCGGCGACATCACGATGCACCTGCCATTGGCAGAGGGACGTGAGTTGTATATGAATATCACACTCGTGCCATCGGCAGGGAAAGGCGTTGCAGGCTATGAAGGTGACAATCTCAAAGTAGACCTTATCATGTGGCGTGTGGAGAGCCCGAACGCAACGGGCAATGACCGCTATGGCCAGAACTTCTACGTTCCGGAAGATGCTACATACAAGGTTTTGTTGGAGAACGTGCAGCGTGCCGTTTACAAGTACATCCCTCAACGTACCGATGTGGTCGAGGGTGAGTACAAGGTCGGCGACAAGGTGGAGTATTCCCCCGACGGTCGTGAATGGCATGACGCTGTAGTTGCCCAGATGAACGACATGGGTGGCATCCGTATCGACACGGGACAAGCTCCCGTGATGTGGGTGAATGCGCATCCCGACCAGTTGCGCCATAAGTCAGCACCGAAAGCAGACGTTGATGCGGCGGTCAAGCAAGCCAAGGATGCTATGGCTGCAAAGTTGGAGCAGGTCAAGGCTCATCTTGACAATAAGATGCTGACTGAGCAGATAGCCCAACGCGACAAGTACATTGACGAATTGGACGAGCGCGTGGAAAATGGTGAGCGCATTGGTACGTTTGCCGGAACAAAGAATGTAGATTTGCAGTCTACGTTGCTGAAGTGTATCGGTGAACGTGATGCGCTCGAAGAAGCATTGGAACATCTTCCGTCCAAGCCAAGCACCGAGAACATAGCAGAAAATCCGCAGTCGTGGGTTGGCAAGACATTCACCTATAACGGTATGCAGTTGGTGTGCAATGATGTTGACAAGGGTTATGCGACCTTCGACAACAAGACCACCTTTATGGGCATGGGCTTTGACGTGCCTACCGTGCAAGGCTGGCTCAAGAGTGGAAAGATGCAGGTGGAAGGCGCAAAGCCGATTGAGGCAAAGGAAGACATCTTCCAGAAGGCAGAGCGCATTGGCAAGGAAGCAAGCAAGAAGAGCGAGGTTAAGGCAACCATCAAGCCGACCGCTACTCCTGCAACGACAGAAGCCGCCAAGACACAAGCCAATGAGAAAGCATCAAAGAAGAAAGTTAAACCCGAGCAGAAGGTAGGCGACTTGTTTGCCGACAGTCTGTTCGATAAAGAAGAAGAAAATGGACTGGAACGAAATCATGATGCAGTACGCACCCAAGGACTGCCGTCCGACGGTAATAGGAACGGCCGAGGAAGAAGCGTTGAAAGCGACCGCAAAATCGCTCCACAAGAAAGTGGACGACCTGACGGAAGCAGAAAAGGCGAAAGCGGAAGAACTCGCGGAGAAGTATCGCAGAGCGATAGACGACCCGATGGACGCTTACAGGGATTAGGCGAGCGCAAGAACGCCCGCAACAACCATTCGGAGCGTGGTGCAGACCATGCCCCCACCTCTGTGAACGGCAGAATTGAAGCTAATGTCAAGGCAATTGAGTTGGCTCATGAATTACTTGAGAGCGGCGAGTCTGCCACTCCCGAGCAGATGAGTGTGCTCAGACAGTTCAGCGGTTGGGGCGGCTTAGGCGGTGCGTTGGACTATAGCGGCAGCGACTGGAAGATACGCGAGCGCAACAAGAAAATACGCGAGTTATTGGGCGAGGAAGCCTACGAGCAAGCCGTGATGAGTGCCAACAGTGCCTATTACACCCCGGCATACGTTGTTGATACCCTTTGGGACATTGCAGAGCAACTTGGGTTCAAGGGCGGCAACATCCTTGAAGGCTCTGCCGGTATCGGTAATATTCTTGGTCAGATGCCAATGGACGTGAGCGGCCGCAGCGACATCCACGCCATAGAGATAGACGGTACATCGGGCGGTATACTCTCGTTGCTCTATCCCGATGCCAAGGTGGACATACAAGGCTTCGAGCAGACACGCATCCCCAACGGCAGCGTGGACTTGGCCATCACCAATGTGCCATTCGTTACAGGACTTCGCGTGAACGACACCACAGGCGACAGCGACCTTTCCAAGAAGTTCCACAACATCCACGATTTCTGCATCGCCAAGAACGTGCGCAAGTTGCGTGAGGGCGGTTTGGGTATCTTTATATCCTCGAACGGTACACTTGACAACAGCAAGACATTGCGCGACTGGGTGGTGAACGAGGGTGGTTCGGACTTCATCGGTGCATTCCGCATGAACAACAAGACCTTTGGCGGCACGACCGTAACGTCGGACATCATCGTTATCCGCAAGCGTGTGAACGGTCAGAAGTCGGCACAAGCCATTGACGTGAGCACCATCAGCGGCGAACGTACGGCAGAGTACCAAGAGCCGGGCGCACGAAAGGCTCGCCAGTACTCCATGGACTACAACAAGTATTTCATCGAGCACCCCGACCACATGGCAGGTGAAATGCGCTTTGCCTTTGAGGAGGGCGACACGTTCAGACCCACGAGCAAGGGACTCTACCCGGTAAGCGGCAAAGACCAAGGCAAGATGTTAGCGGACTTCGTGAAGACGCTTGCCGAGGAGACAGGCGGCAGCGTGGCAACCACCGAGAGCGCAAAGCCCTCTTATGTGAGCGACGCATCGGCAGACGGCAAGAAAGTTGGCGAACTGTACATGAAAGACGGCAAATTCGTCGTTGCAGACGCTGGTGGGTACCGTCCTCTTGAAGTGAATGACAAGAAGATAAAGGGACATACCAAAGCAGAATGTTTCAATGCCTATACAGCCATCAAGGAAGCATTGGCAGACGTGATGAAATACCAGACCGAGAACGAGGACAATGCCGGGCTGAAACCGTTGATTGCGAAACTCAACAAGGCATTCGACAACTTTGTGAACACCTACGGTCATTTCAACAAGAACAACCAGTTGGCATGGCTTCGCAATGACGTGGACTATCCCAACGTGTTCTCACTGGAGACCTACAAGGAGCAGGGAGACGGCAAGGGCGGTGTTGTCAAGACCTACGGCAAGGCAGACGTGATGAAAGACCGTGTCGTGGAAAAGGAAAGCGAGCCGCACCCCGAGAACGTGAAAGACGGTGTTGTGGTGAGCATGTTCAAGAACGGACGTATTGACGTTCCCTACATTGCAGAGCAACTTGGCAAGAGCGAGGAGGCAGTAAAGCGTGAAATCATCGACAGCGGCCTTGGTTTTGAAGACCCTGCCACACGGCAGGTGGAAGTGTCGTACCAGTATCTGAGCGGCAATGTGCGCGAGAAACTGCGCCAAGCGGAAGCCAACAACGAGAATGGCGAGTACACGGGGAACATCAAGGCATTGCAGGGAGTTGTGCCTATGGGCATTCCTGCCCACTTGATAGACTTCACACTTGGATCGTCATGGCTTTCGCCGCAGTACTACAACGAATACGTGAAAGACCGCACCGACATTGACGTGAAGTTTACGGCAGTCGGTGGCAGCTGGTTTATGGACGAGCCATATTACGTGAGCAAGGAGAAGAACCGTGCCATGGGCGTTGTGAGCGAAAAACTGAACAAGACCATATTCGGCCACGAACTCATCAAGGCGGCCATTCAGAACAAGACCATCACCGTATCGAAGACCGAAAAGCACTGGGACGGCACAACGGAGACCATTGTGGACCGCGAGGCCACGGCAGCGTGTGCCGCCAAGGTAGACGAGATACGTCAGGACTTCAAGGACTGGATGCGCCAGAAGATGCAGAGCGATGCCGACCTGTCGGCACGCATGGAGAAAGAGTACAACGACCGCTTCAACAACTATGTGCCTATGAGCATCCCCGGTGACTTCGTACCCGAATACTTCGGAGGAGCGACCCACAAGTTCAAGATGCGCCCTCACCAAGGCAAGGCCATTGTGCGAGGAACCATGCAGCCGTTGTTGCTCGCCCACGAGGTAGGCACCGGCAAGACGTTCACCCTTATCTCTACCGCAATGGAGATGCGCAGACTCGGCACGGCACGCAAACCTATGATTGTGGTGCAGAATGCCACCGTAGGCCAGTTTGCAGCATCGGCCAAGGAACTCTATCCCAACGCCAAGATACTCACGCTTGAGGACAACGACCGCAACGCGGAGGGCAGAAAGAACTTCTACGCCAAAATCAAGTACAACGATTGGGACATGATTGTCGTGCCTCAGAGCACCTTTGAGTTTATCCCGGACAGCAAGGACCGCCAGATACAGTTCGTGCAGGATAAGATTGAGGAAAAGATGCTTGTGCTTGAAAAGATGCGAGAGGCTGACTCCAGCGGAAAAGACCCGATGACAAGACGTGCCGAAAAGGAACTTGCCGACCTTGAAGCCGAAAAGGCTGCATTGACCGGCGGTGGCTCTACGAAGCGTACCGCCAACAACGAGAAGAAGAAAGCCGTTGCCAAGCAGAATGCGGCAGTCAAGGCGCAGGAAATGCTCGACCGCCGTACCGATGAAGTCGAGAATTTCGATGACATGGGCATTGACGCATTGCTCATAGACGAGGCGCATGAGTACAAGCACCTCGGCTTTGCCACCGCCATGCAACGCGGTGTGAAAGGCGTTGACCCCTCATACAGCAAGAAGTCGCAGGGCGTGTACCTAAAGACGCAAGCCGTATTGGAGAAGAACAACGGGCGCAACGTTATCTTCGCCACAGGTACGCCTATCAGCAACACAGCTGCAGAGATATGGACTTTCATGCGCTACCTCATGCCCAAGGACACGATGAAAGAATATGGCATCTACTACTTTGACGACTTCGTGCGCAACTTCGGCAACATACAGCAGATGCCGGAGTTCAACACGGGTGGCAAGTTCAAGGAAGTGAACCGCTTTGCAGGTTACGTCAATCTGCCCGAATTGGTGCGTATATGGTCGGGCGTGGCTGACACCGTGCTCACCAAGGACCAGACGGAGCTGGTGAAGAAGATACCCGAAATGGAGGGCGGCAAGGCGCAGGACATCTATCTGCCACAGACACGCGCCCTGCGTAGCGTGATGAAGTATGTGCGCAAGCAGTTGGACGATTTTGACAAGATGAGCGGCAAGGAGAAGAAGGAGAACAGCCATATTCCCCTTACCATGTACGGCATAGCGCAAGGAGCCGCAGTAGATGCCCGTCTTGTGCAAATAGATGCAGATGACGACACCCATAGCAAGACCAACGAGGCCGTGCGCCAAACCCTGCGCTCGCTGAAAGAGACGGACGGCTACAAGGGAACGGTGGCTATCTTTGCCGACCATTTCCAGAATAAGCGCAGCGGTTTCAACCTATATGAGGACATCAAGAAGAAACTCGTTGCCCAAGGGGTGCCGGCTGATGAGATTGTCGTAATGAAGTCCGGCATGACCATCAAGAAGAAGTTGGAAATCTTCGACAAGGTGAACCATGGCGAGGTGCGTGTGATACTCGGTAGTACCGCCACATTGGGTACCGGCGTGAACATACAGGAGCGTCTGCACACGCTTATCCACCTTGACGCACCCAACCGTCCGATGGACTACACCCAGCGCAACGGACGCATCCTGCGACAGGGCAACCTGCACAAGGAATGGGGCAAACCCGTTCGTGTGCTCCGTTTCGGTGTGGAGGACAGCCTTGACGTAACCGCATACCAGCGACTGAAAACCAAGGGAGCGATTGCCGACAGCGTGATGGAGGGCGACCGACTGATGCAGGACAACATGAACAACCGTGTGCTCGAAGAGGAAGAAGACGTGTTCGGTGATACCGTGGCGCAACTTTCGGGCAGCGAATACGCCCTACTGAAGAACAATGCGGAGAAGAACGTGCGCAAGTACGAGAGCCGCAGAAAGCAGTGGGAAGCCGACCAAACCTATATCCACAACGCCAAACCGAAGTTGGAGGGACAGATAAAGGCGGCAGAGCAGCGAGCCGAGGAAGCCAACGCCCATCTGCTTGCCGTGCAGAAAGCATTCCCTGGCGGCAAGTTCACGGAGATAAGTGTGGGCAAGCAGAAGTTCGGCACGGTTGATGACATGGCAGACTTCATCAAGGAACAGAACAAGAAAGTCCTTGATGCCATGAAGGCCATGAAGGACAATCCGTCCAATAGCGCACAGACCAGCACACTCACCCTATCGTTGGGCGGCTACGACTTCGTTGTCAAGACCGAGATGTGGCGTGAGACGAACAGTAAGGGCGGCATGCTCTTCGCAGAGGTACACCGCACGATGACCTACTCATGTCCCGAACTCGGACTATCGGATGTGCCCGTCAAGCAGTCGCTCTTGCGCAATGCAGTTGAGGACATTACGGAGAACGTGATAACAGGCAAGGACTTTGCCGAGCGGTTCGATATAGCCACACGCTCAGCCGAACATGGCAGGTCAGAGTTGGAGCAGTTGAAATCGCGCGAGGGCAAGCCGTTCGAGTTCGGCAAAGAACTTGAAGAAGCCAAGCGTCAGTTGGAGGAATACACCGAGGCCATGAAAGCGGAAATGGCAGAAAAGGAGAAGAAGTATGCCGAAATGGACGCAAGTGTGGAAGCCGCTACCGACGTTGCCATTGACGAAGAAGATGAGGAAGACGCGCCCGAAGACACGACTAAGTTCCGCTTGCTTGAGGATGATGATCCAAAGGCGATGGAACTGGAGGCATTGCCCGACAGTGAGCTTGTGCCTGTATACCGCAACGTGCAAGCCTTTGAGGACGATGCACTCGGTTCGCCTATGGCATTCACCGATGCGGAGACAGGCGAGCGCAGAACCTTGCAGGGCGGCAAGTGGAACGCTTCAGCACAAGAAGACATCGAACTTACCCCCGAGCAGCAACGACAGTTGGACGAACTGAACAAGAACGGCTACATCGTGGTTGACGGCAAGAAGACCAACGAGTTGAAGATAAACAACAGCCTTTTCTTCAAGAAAGGAAAGACTGGCGATGCCCAATTGCAGTATTGGTTGAAGAAGAACCCGGAGGACAGTGGCGTTCCTGCTGCGTACGACCCATACGACCATGCCATTGAGACACCGCTTAACACCCAGTTTGGCACGGCCTACAAGCGTCCGAACCTCGTTGTGGTGCGCAGTCTCATTCCGAAGTCGGAGATTGACGAGCCATACCATGCAAAGTATGCACTTCTTCCTACGGGAGCGCATGATTGGAACAATGGCCGTACCCTCTATCTGTCTCGCTGGAGCAAGATAGACAAAGTGCTTACGCGTGAAGAGGAAGCCAAACTCATTGATGAGTATTGGAAGAACAACCCCGGCAAGCGTGAGGCGTTGAAGAGCCACAGAGACTACAACCGCTTTGTGCCGCAGGTGCGCAGAGAGTTGGAGAAGATGGGCTACCGCTTTGAGTTGGACGGGCGGGAACTGACACCCGAAGAGAGCCTTGCACTCGATGAGCAGAATTGGGAGAACCGCGATGTCATTCCCGGCCGGGAGGGACACACGCCGTTCATCAGCAACGACGACATTGCACGCATCAATGCGAAGATGTCCGGCAAGTGGGTAGGCGAACCCAAGGAGGCCATGAACAATGCCATGGCCGCAAGAGTGAACGAATTGTCAGAAAGCCTCA
>CAVGKZ010000099.1:0-10104 GCA_963630025.1 bacterium
GACTGAAAGATAGTGCAAGCCGAACGCAATGAAGCTTGCTTCAATTGCTGAGGCGCAGCCTATCTTATGTAAAAGAAGTCGCAAAAACGGCAAAAAGACAGGGCGTAAAAAATACAGAATATGTATCTGCAAACTTGTGGAAGTTATTCTTTGAACATTACTTATATTATATATAAACTAACATGGATGATTTCAGACTTAGCACAATAGATGAGGCTCTTGAGGACTTCAAAGCCGGCGAATTTGTGATAGTGGTTGACGACGAGGATCGTGAGAACGAGGGCGACCTTATCATCGCCGCAGAGAAGATAACGCCTGAAAAGGTGAATTTCATGCTGAAGAACGCACGCGGAGTGCTGTGTGCGCCATTGACGATAGACAGATGCAAGGAACTGGACTTGCCGCATCAGGTGGTTGACAACACTTCGATGCTTGGCACTCCGTTCACCATCACCATAGACAAACTGGAGGGATGCACAACTGGCGTGTCGGCTTCCGACCGTGCCGCTACCATAAAGGCATTGGCTGACCCGACTTCAACGCCGCAGACGTTTGGTCGTCCGGGTCACATCAATCCGTTGTATGCTCAGGACAACGGCGTGCTTAGACGTTCGGGACACACGGAGGCTGCCGTAGACTTGTGCAAGTTGGCCGGTCAGTATCCCGCAGGTGCACTTATGGAGATAATGAACGAAGACGGTACGATGGCACGTATGCCTGACCTGACGGTGTTCGCCAAGAAGTTCGGACTGAAAATCATTACCATAAAGGATCTCATAGCCTACCGTCTGAAGAAGGAAACGTCGGTGGAAATGGGGGACAAGGTGGATATGCCCACCAAATACGGCCACTTCAAACTCATTCCTTTCAGACAGACGAGCAACGGACTGGAGCATTTCGCACTGGTAAAGGGTGAATGGAATGACAACGAGCCAATCCTTGTGAGGGTCCACTCTTCGTGCGCCACAGGTGACATTCTCGGCAGTTGCCGCTGCGACTGTGGAGAACAGTTGCACAAGGCTATGGAGATGATTGACAAGGAAGGCAAGGGCGTGCTCGTATATATGCAACAGGAAGGACGCGGCATAGGACTGATGAACAAGATTGCCGCCTATAAGTTGCAGGAGGAGGGCTATGACACTGTAGACGCCAATGTCCATCTCGGTTTCAAACCTGATGAGCGCGACTATGGATGCGGTGCGCAGATACTGCGCCAACTCGGTGTGCACAAGATGAGGCTGCTCACCAACAATCCAACGAAGCGTGTGGGGCTGGAGGCTTATGGTCTGGAGATTGTGGAGAACGTTCCGATAGAGATAACTCCCAACGAATACGACTACAAATATCTGAAAACGAAGAAAGACCGCATGGGACATCTTCTGCATCTCAAGTAGAAAGAATAGCGGAAAACGTAGTTTCCGCCGCTGTAGAGGAAAGCATACATATATATAAGGACAAAAAGAAAAACAACAGAAATACTATGGCACAATTATCTAACCGTCTGCAAAGGCTTGCGCCGTCGGCCACTTTGGCCATGTCGCAAAAGAGTTCTGAGATGAAAGCACAGGGACTGGATGTAATCAACATGAGCGTTGGTGAACCTGACTTCAACACTCCTGACCACATAAAGGAAGCTGGCAAGAAGGCTATCGATGACAACTATTCAAGATATTCGCCAGTGACTGGCTACGCTGATTTGCGCAAAGCCATATCCGAGAAGCTGAAGCGTGAAAACGGACTGGACTATGGAGTAAACGAAATAGTAGTGTCCAACGGTGCTAAGCAGAGCGTTTGCAACACCATTATGGCCTTGGTGAACAGTGGCGACGAGGTGATTGTACCGGCTCCGTACTGGGTTTCTTATCCGCAGATGGCCAAACTGGCCGGTGGTGAACCTGTGATTGTTGAGGCTGGTTTCGCCCAGAACTTCAAAATGACGCCGGAACAGCTTGAGGCTGCAATCACTCCAAAGACAAAGCTGCTGATTCTTTGCTCGCCGAGCAATCCGACAGGAAGTGTATATACGAAGGAAGAACTTCGCGGATTGGCCGAAGTGATAAAGCGTCACGATGACGTGTTCGTTTTGGCCGATGAGATTTATGAGCACATCAACTACGTAGGCAAGCACGAAAGCATCGCGCAGTTTGACGGAATGAAGGAGCGCACCATCGTGGTGAACGGCGTTTCTAAAGCTTATGCCATGACTGGATGGCGCATTGGCTACATCGCAGCTCCGGAATGGATAGCTAAAGGATGCAACAAGTTGCAGGGGCAGTATACGAGTGGTCCTTGCTCAGTGAGCCAGATGGCCGCAGTGGCTGCTTATGTAGAGTCGCAGGACTGTGTGGAGGAAATGCGCAAGGCTTTTGAGCGTCGTCGCGACCTTATCGTATCGCTCGCCAAGGACATTCCGGGACTTGAGGTAAATGTGCCGCAGGGTGCTTTCTACCTCTTTCCCAAGTGCAGCTCGTTCTTCGGAAAGACTGACGGTGAAACGGTAGTGGCCAACTCGTCCGACTTTGCGATGTATCTGCTCGAAAAGGCTCATGTGGCTACGGTCGGTGGTGATGCCTTCGGCGATGGAGAGTGCTTCCGCATGAGCTACGCCACAAGCGAGGACAATATCAAGGAAGCAATGTCCAGAATTAAGAAAGCATTGGCTGCATTGCATTGATGTGAAAGCAAAATACGTGACAATGAATTAGAAGTGGCCTTTCTGTAGCAGTCTCAACAAATTTCATGCGTTGAAGAGATTGCAGAAAGGCCTCTTTGCTTGCTTTTCGATTGCGTCGCCAGTTTGTCTTGTGCTTGCTTTCAAATAGAAATCTGCCAACTATTGTTGGGAGGTCGGCGCACATAGGTATATTGTCCGCAGAAGTAGTGTTGCCTTCGCAAAGGCTAATGTAATGGATATTAAGCAGAAAGACATTTCTGGCATGCATAAGCGTCGGGAGAGGGCGTTAGAATTCGAATAAGCCACAGGTTAAATCTTATTAATTAATTCCTTAGTTCTACGTATTTTGTTACCTTTGCCTTCGGTAAAACAGGAGGGATAATTGCGTTTTTCCGACTGTGTAGACACCATGAAAAAGAAAGACTAATCAACAATAAACTTAAATAATTAAAAACTTTAAAAACATTCAATTATGGCAACAACAAAAACAGCTGCTGCCCCAGCTAAAAAGAAAACGGGCTTTGGTGGTATCAAAAACGCATGGGTGATTATCGTAATCTGCTTCATCGCTGCAGTAGCAATCTTCACTCAGATTTTTGGTAATCCTAACAACTTCGTAAACGGCGATCCCGCTGGCCACCCACTGCCCGGTAATATGCTCGGTACTGTGTATAAAGGAGGTTTCGTGGTGCCTGTCATCTTCACTCTCTTGCTCACAGTGTTCTGCCTCGGCATCGAGCGTTTCTTCGCTCTTCGCAGCGCTTTCGGAACAATGAGCCTCGGCAAGTTCACCATCCAGGTGAAGGAACTCATCAAGGCTGGCAAGTTCGACGAAGCACAGGCTCTCTGCGACAAGATGAAGGGTTCTGTTGCCAACGTTGTATCGGCTTCTATCCGTGCATACAAGGACGTTGAAGGTATTAGCGGTGTAAAGAAGGCACAGAAGATTGCTAAGATTCAGCAGGCTCACGAGGAGGCTACTCAGCTTGAAATGCCTACTCTCCAGATGAACCTCCCGATTGTGGCAACCATTGTTACCCTCGGTACTCTTACCGCCCTCTTCGGAACTGTGCTCGGTATGATCCGTTCATTCGCAGCCCTTTCTTCTGGTGGTGGTGCTGACTCTGCCGCTCTTTCTGAAGGTATTTCTGAGGCTCTTGTGAACACCGCTTCTGGTATCTTGACTTCATGGATTGCTGTGGTGGTTTACAACTTCTTCACAAACAAGATTGACAAGCTGACATACGCACTTGACGAGGTAGGTTATACAATCGCAACAACTTACGACGTTAACCACGCAGACGAGGCTTAATTGTTTTACCTTTTAATTTTTCATAACTAATGGGTAAAATAAAGATTCAAAAGAAAGACGTCTGGATAGACATGACACCTATGTCTGACGTGATGACACTGCTTCTGTGCTTCTTTATGTTGACCTCAACATTCTTGACGCCAGAACCTGTGAAAGTCACCACGCCAAGCTCGGTGTCAGAAGTCAAGGTGCCGGAGACAAGTCTCTTGACCATTCTTGTAGACCCGAAAGGCAAGATTTTCGTGGGTACGGAAAACAAGAATGACATGAACATGATGCTCAGCACCGTGACCGGAAAATTCGGAATATCTCTGTCGAAGGCTCAGCTGAAGAACTTCCAGGAAGAGGCTATGGTGGGTGTACCCCTCAGCGCCTTGGCTGAGTATCTTGGCCTTGAGGCAGACAAGCGCTCCGAAGCTATCAAGACGATGGGAATACCCACTGACAGTCTCAATGGGTCAATGAGTGAGTTCCAGGAGTGGATTGCGGCAGCACGTGACGCCAACTCTGACATGAAGATTGCCATCAAGTGTGACGCTGCAACGCCATACAAGGTGGTGAAGAAGATGATGTCGGAGCTTCAGGACATGAACGAGAACCGTTACCAACTCGTCACAAATCTTAAGACTACGGAGGAATAATACATGGCAAAGAAGAAAGAAAGTAAGCAGAAGAAGATGAACACCCGCGTGGACTTCACGCCGATGGTGGATATGATGATGCTTCTTATCACGTTCTTCATGCTCTGTACTACCCTGAGCAAGCCGTCAGCCATGCAGCTGACCATGCCGAGCAATGATAAGAACATAAATGATGA
This sequence comes from bacterium, assembly GCA_963630025.1. Taxonomy (GTDB): domain Bacteria; phylum Bacteroidota; class Bacteroidia; order Bacteroidales; family Bacteroidaceae; genus Prevotella. The sequence goes on from CAVGKZ010000099.1 coordinate 4,804, forward strand.
GGACCGTAACGCAACCAAAGCTTCGCACACTGTGACTCTCTATCTTGCGTCTAACGACAAGATATATCACGTGGACGGTATTCCAAAGTATGACGACCCTTCTTGCGTGAAGGAAACAACTTGGGGCAAGGACGGACTCCGCAAGGTGCTGATAACGCACACCGTGGAGGAAGGCTATAACCCTGTAGCGCAGGTGATGGCAGCCAAGAACCAACTTGATGCCAAGAAGTTGAGCAGCAATATGCCGGACTCAATCTATCAGAGAGAGTTGGCTGACATAAAGAACGGTAAGCTTCCAAACGGAAAGATTGAGACTCTTACCGTGATTATCAAGGTGCTTGACTCTGCGTCGTACAAGAACATGGTTGACGCTCTCGACGAGATGACTATATGCAGTATTGGTAAGTATGTCATTGACAAGGTTAATCCCGATGACGAGAAACTTCTCAAACTCAAGGGAATTAATTAAGTTGATGTCTAACAATTAAATGAATCGATTATGTCAAAGATAGATTTGATTGATAATGGATGGGTTGACCTCGTGTTTGAGGGGCGCAACCAGTCCTACGGAGCTTACAAACTGCGTAAAGATACAGGCAAGCGTAACCTTTTGGCTCTCCTTGTTGTAGCCATTGTCGCTGTTCTGATTGGTGTTGGAGTGAGTGTGAAAAACGCCATTGAGGCAAGCCAGAAAAAGGTGGCTGTCACAACAGACGTCGAACTCTCCAAACTTGCTCAGAAGAAGGAGGCAAAGGTTGAACGTAAGGAACCGGTAAAGGTTGAGCAGAAGCAGGAAGTAGTCGAGAAAGTGAAGAGTTCTGTGAAATTCGTAGCCCCTGTCATCAAGAAGGATGAGGAGGTTAATCCTGAAGAGGAGTTGAAATCACAGGATGAATTGTCACAGAACAAGACAGCCATCGGTGCTCTTACCGTTGTCGGTAACGACGAGTCTGGTGAAGTCCTCAAGGCTAAGCAGGTCGTTGTGACCGAGCAGCCTAAGGAGGAAACCAAGGTCTTCGATGTGGTAGAGCAGATGCCGTCGTTTCCCGGCGGTCCTCAGGCTTTGTTCGAGTATTTGTCTTCTCACATCAAATACCCTGTGGTTGCTGAGGAGAACGGTGTTCAGGGTCGCGTTATCGTGACGTTCGTGGTTGAGCGTGATGGTTCTATCACTGATGTTAAGGTAGCCAAGTCCGTTGACCCGTCTCTTGACAAGGAGGCACAGCGCGTGGTAAAGAGCATGCCTCACTGGATTCCTGGTAAGCAGAACGGTACTGCCGTGCGCGTCAAGTACACGGTTCCTGTGACATTCAGACTACAATAGTATATGAATAGAACCTCATTCAACGCAATAGTTGGATTAACATTCGTTTTGGGTTTGTTGTTGGCTTGCAACAACAAACCCAAAAACGGTAGAACGGACACCTACTCATCGGGGTCCATATCATTTTATTGTGATGAGAGTTTCAGCCCTATCATAGAAGAGGAAGCCGAGGTGTTTGAGTTGGCTTACCCTCAAGCTAAGGTAAAGGCTGTATATACCAATGAGTCGGAGGCTGTCAAGACGTTGATGGACACCCTGACTTGCTTGGCTATTACCTCCCGGAGACTGAAAGACTCTGAAAGGGAGAACCTCAAGCAGCGCAAGTTCGCGCCGATGGAAGTGCCGTTTGCTTATGACGGTCTTGCCATAATAACCAACAAGAACAATCCCGACACCATGATTACCGTCAAGGACTTTGTGCGGATTCTTACCGGAAAGGTCACAAAGTGGTCGGAGGTTTATCCCCATTCATCGTTGGGAGAATTTGATGTAGTGTTCGACAATGCCAAGTCGAGCATCGTTCACTACTGTGAGGACTCCGTTTTGGGTGGCAAACCCATCACCAGTCCGAAGATTTCGGCTGTCAACAAGAGCAGTCAGGTCATTGATTATGTGTCGAACCACAAGAACGCCATTGGTATTATCGGCTCCAATTGGCTTAACGATAAGCGCGACACTACCAATGTCACATTCAAGAAGAACATTCAGGTTATGGCTGTCAGCAAGATGGACAAAGCCACTGTGACAAGCAGCTGGAAACCATACCAATATTATATCTTTAACAGGAACTATCCGTTGGTGCGCACTCTATATGCTATCATCAACGACCCCTATCATGGCTTGCCTTGGGGTTTCGGACAGTTCCTCGCTTCTCCCAAGGGGCAGCTTGTCATCTGCAAGTCCGGCCTTATGCCTGTGCGTGGTGAAGTGACGATTAGGGACGTAAACGTAACAACAGAATAAAATCCAATGAATATGAAAGCAGTTAAATATCTTTTCGCAGGTGCGCTGGCCATAGCCGCAAGTTCATCTGTTATGGCACAGACCGATGACAAGGCAACTGTAGATGCCATTGCCAAGGTCATCAAGAGCAAGTCGGCTGATGCTGCTGACCAAGTGAAGGATGTGTTCAAGAAGAACAAGAAGAATCCTGAAGTACTCGTCGGTATTGCTCGCGCATACTATGAGGTTAATGATACGGCCAATGCGATAGACTACGCCAACAAGGCTATCAAGGTGAAGAAAGACTATGCTGCGGCTTACGAACTCCTTGGCGATATTGCTCAGTTCGGAAATGACGGTGGCAAGGCTGCCGAATGGTATCAGCAGGCCATATACTTTAATCCAAAGTCGCCCGATGCTTACTTCAAGTATGCCAGTGTATATCGCAAGATAAGTCCCGCCGAGGCTATCGCCAAGTTGGAAGAACTGCGTGCCCAGCGTCCCGACATTGCTGTTGATGCCCTTGAGGGACGCATCCAGTATGCTTCTAACAACTTCTCTGAGGCCGTTAGTTGCTTTGGAAAGGCTGACAAATCAAAGCTGGAGGAAAGGGATATTTGGGAGTATGCCACTTCGCTTTACTTCCTTCAGAAGTATCAGAACGCATTGGATTTGGCCAAATACGGTCTGACGAGAAACCCTCGCAGTGCTACATTCAACCGTCTTGCCATGTTCAACAGCACCGAACTCAAGGACTATAACTCCGCTTTGCAGTATGCTGATGCCCTGTTCAACAAGTCTGACAGTGCCAAGTTTACCTATTTTGATGTCGTTTACTACGGCAACGCCCTCAAGGGAAATCAGGAATACGACAAGGCTCTTGAGCAGTATCACAAGGCATTGAAGATGGAAATTGACGACAAGGACAAGCGTGCCGGTATCTATAAGGAGATAGCCGATGCCTATAAGGCAAAGGACGACTACGACAATGCCGTAAAGAGCTACCGTGAATACATGAACGGACTGGAGAAAGCGTCGGCATCCGACTATGCTGGACTTGGCCAGTTGTGCATCCAGCGTGCTGACAAACTCACCGGCGAGGCACGTACTGCAGCGTTCCGCGAAGCTGAGAAAGTCTACGATGAACTTCTTGCAAAGTATTCCGATGCAGAAGACTTCGCTCTCTTGTATAAGGCTCGCATCAATTCGTATATAGACCCAGAAACAAAGGATGGTCTGGCCAAGCCTTACTACGAAAAGCTCGTAAGCGTAATCAATGCTCGTGCTGACAAGGATAAGACCGACAACACCCGTCTGCTTGAGGCTTACCGCTACCTTGGCTACTACTATTTGTTGCAGAATGACAAGGAAACTTCCAATTCTTATTGGAACAAGATTCTTGAAATAGACCCGAACGACGCCAACGCAAAACTCGCTTTGGGACAGAAGTAACATAGCATGCCTGCTTTAGGATGAAGCGCATAGTGTGACAGACACCCTGCCTTACAGTTATTCCAAAAGGATAATAAGGTAAAATGGTGCAAGTCAAACTTAGTAGGCTCTGCGTCCTCACTGCGCCCGACGAAGATAACAGGAACATTAATCCCAATGTTTTCGCGGTTTGTACGGGTGCGAGCGAGGACGCAGTGCCTACTATATAGTTCAGGCGTAGAGCGTCTAAAACTTGCAATCTTATTGGTGTGGTGAACTCGCCGCACTATTCGGACATCATTGAATGTACTGTCTTTAACACATTTAAATATTCCACGGAACAATGAAAAAGATATTCTTCCTTCTTGCATTCGTCTTGGGCTGTGTTTCTGCTCAAGCCCAAGTTATCGAGATATACAAGAATGGAACATTGGAAAACACCTATTGTAATACTGGTGACGATAACTACAAGGTTGTTGTGAAAGCGGAAAAATCTTCCTCTGATGACGGTAAGACGCACGAAACAGTCGATCTCGGCCTTTCGGTGAAATGGGCTACTTGCAATGTCGGTGCCTCATCGGCTTATGATGTAGGTTCTTATTTCGCTTGGGGAGAGGTCGAATCGAGAACCGATTATACTGGTGAATGGAGCGCATATAAATACGCTACGGCATTGGATAACATGACTAAGTACAACTCTACCGATAACAAAACCGTTCTCGATTCCGAGGATGATGCCGCCACGGTATCTTGGGGTTCTTCTTATCGCATGCCTACCAAAGCTGAGTTTCAAGAGTTGGTCGAAAAATGTACATGGACATGGGACGATACCAATAAGGGCTTTTCAGTAAAAGCTTCCAATGGAAACAGCATCTTCCTACCGGCAGCGGGATGGTACGATTGGCGCAGCAGTGTCGTGGGTAAAGACGTTTCCGGTTACTACTGGTCGAGTACGCTCAACTTCAACGCCAAAGACCGCAACACTGCGTTTCGCCTCCAATTCAGTTCTGCTACTACTAGTGACGGTCAAGAATTTCCCGAATCCTACTACTACCAATACACCTGCAGTCGCTATTTCGGCTGCTCCGTTCGTCCTGTCGCAGAGCCCTAAGCGGCTGGGAGAAGAAACATCTGTAGAGAAACTTGTCGCTCTTCTTGCATAGAAGATGCGCTTTAGTGACGGTAGAAAACAACTCCCTCTGCACAGTTGGAAGGCGGTAGTAGGTGCTGCGTCCCCGCTCCCCCGACGGAGACAACAGAGAACATTAATCCCAATGTTTTTGCGGTTCGTACGGGAGCGAGGACGCAGCGCCTACTAAGTTTGCTTTGGGTGCGGTTTGTCTTTGTGTGAGCGGTAGGGCTTCTGCTTCTCTATGTACCTCATTTTCTGCTGCAAGTATATTTTTTATTGCTGTCCGCTAAAACTTTTAGCCAAAAGTTTTAGTAATGTTCAAAGAATTACTTCCATAAGTTTGCTGATGCGCTTCCTATAATTTTCAAGCTCTGTCTATTTGCCGTTGTTGCGACTTCTTTTACATAAGATAGGCTGCGCCTCAGCAATTGAAGCAAGCTTCATTGCGTTCGGCTTGCACTATCTTTCAGTC
>CAVGKZ010000100.1:0-9456 GCA_963630025.1 bacterium
TACACGTGGGCCTACAAGCTCAAAAAGATCGGCGTTGCTGTGAAGCACCGCCGATCTTTTTTATATGCTATTCGCTTTCAGATTATAATGCCACGGCAATAACCCCTCGCACTACTATATATGCGACACAAACGAGAAAACTCTTTTTGGCGATACGACCAATTTGCTTCGTGTATGCAACTTAACAGATGTCAAATGTCAGCACAGCAACTTAGCATGGATATTATGCTTGCGAATGAAGCGTAAATATGCCACATCTCTTGCGATGATCTGAAAGAACATCGCACAGGCATCAAACCGTTGGTTATATGATACTATAAACAATTCTCACTGTATTTTTCAAAAAATGCAAGCGAAAATGGCTTGCTCTAGAATAAAATTGAAGTAAACCGCAATATAAAAATAAAATAAATCTTATTTCTTGTCGACAAATCGCAGATTTTGTCTATATTTGACACAGAATAATGCAGACGATGTAAAATATCCAGTAATTTAAACGCAAAACGCGATGAATATTGATGCCCTAAAACGTTATGTAGACCGTCTTGCCCGGCACAACCTCATTTTTGCAAGAAGTGAGATTGAAGGCTTGGTATATGTCGATGTCGGCAAGGAAGTGGCTAAAGCATTGGCCGTCCAAACCGACCTCAACATGTTTCCCTTGTTGGCGGATAAGGAACTGAATTCCATTCTAAAACAACATACACAGGAGATAGACGGCATAGGGCAATACGTTGCTATCTGCAATCTGGGCATCTTGTTTGAGCCAGAGTTGGCGTTGAACGTCCATGACAAAATCTCCGAATGGTCAAAGGGGAAAGCATTGATAGTAAAGTTGGAAGGCAACATCGTCGATGATGAATTCCATTTCTACGAGTCAGACACCTCGCAATGTAAGGTTTCTCTCAAAGACATAGCCTATAAAACAATATAAGAACAAGCAAGTAAAACAGAAACAATGAAATACAATGACCTTATAAATTTTGAACCCATCAATGAGGTGGTAAAGTTCGACCGGCTCCGCGACGACGACTACCGCCAGTCATTGGTGCGCAACTTTGTTTTCTCAGATACCTATGAGAAAATAATCATTCCCGAAGCGAGCAAGAATCTTGACTATACTGCCAGCTACGATACTTTCGGACTGCAGATAGTGGGTAATTATGGTACGGGTAAGTCACACTTGATGTCATTGGTTTCATTGATAGCCGAAAACGCCAACCTCCTTCCGCTTGTACAGAACGACAGTGCAAGAAAGGTGCTCGGCAACATAGCTGGCAAATACAAGGTGATACGCTTCGAGCTGGGTAGCGATGACGAGCTCTGGCGCATCGTGCGCTATCAGATAGACCTGCGACTGAAAGAATGGGGCATCGACTATTCTATCCTGAACGACGATACTCCCGACAGCCATGGCGACAAACTCGACCGATTGATGGCTCACTTCGAGCAGCGGTTCCCCGACAAGGGACTGATGATTGTCATCGACGAGATGCTGTCCTACCTGAAAGGCCGAGCCACCGATGACCGACTGAACCGCGACCTGCAGGTGCTCCAGGCACTCGGGCAGAAGAGCGACCACTCCAAATTCCGCATGATATTCGGTGTGCAGGAGTTGATTTACAACACGCCACAGTTCCAGTTTGCAGCTGACATGCTGGGGCGCGTCAACGACCGCTACCGCCAGATAACCATCACCAAGCAGGACGTGCAGTTTGTTGTGCAGCAACGTCTGCTCCGAAAAGACGAGAAACAAAAGGCCATCATCAGCAAGCATCTCAGCAAGTTCACCGAGTTCTTCACCGACATGCACGCCAACTTCGATGACTATGTGAACCTTTTCCCCGTCAACCCGTCGTTCTTTGAGAACTTCCAGCAGATTAAGGTGGGCAAGAGCCAACGCGAGGTGCTGAAGACCCTCTCAGGTAAATTTGAGCAAATGCAGAACATTGAAGTACCAGAGAACGAACCGGGTCTCATCTGCTACGACCATTATTGGGACGACCTTAATGTACCAAGCATGATGACTGAGCCAGATGTGCGCCGTGTGTCAGACATCATGACGATTATCAGCCAGAAAATTAACGAGAACTTCACTGGAGCTCGTGCAAAAAAAGCGCCTCTGGCTCACCGCATAGCCAATGCCTGTGCCGTAAAGATTCTGCAAGACTCATTGCAGAAGACCAACGGCGTGAGCGTAGAAAACCTTGTGGACGACCTCTGCTATCTCGACGGCAGCGTCCTCGACCGTGAGTTTCTTACCGACATCATCAGCACCACAGCCCGGCAAATCGTCTCCGCCACGGCGGGTCAGTATTTCGAGAAGAACGAGCAGAACCAGGAATATCACCTGCGCATTGAGGGTGGTGTGAATTATGAGCAGAAAATAAAGGACTATATCCCTACAATGGATGTGGACAAGAAGGATGCTCATTTCTTCAATTTCCTGGTGGAATATCTGCCAATAGAGACGGAGCAATACAAGCGAGAATTCAAGATATTCGCCCACCGCGTGGAATGGAAGAGCCACAAGACGATGCTCGACGGCTACATCTTCATGGGCAACCCCAACGAGCGAAGCACCGCCCAACCGGAACAGAACTTCTACATCTACTTCATGCCCATCTTCAACAAGGAGAAGATGAAGCATGGCGACGAACCTGACAGCGTGTATATCCATACCGACAAATACAGTCAGGAGATGCGCGACCTGCTGGAACTTTACGCCGCTGCAGAAGAGCAGATAGCCAGTGTTGACTCTTCGCAGAAGGCTTTCTACAAGCAGTACCGCGACCAGTATGCGCAGAAGCTGAAAAACATATTTCAGCGAGACTTCACCGAGAAGACTGAGATTTACTACCAGGGCGAGCTGCAGAGCATCAGCCCTGCCATGATGACGGGCGGTTCGAAGGAGGAAGTGGTGAGCAACATAGCGAGCACACTGCTTGAAGACCGTTTCTGCCATCAGAAGCCAGACTATCCCAAGTTTACCCTGCTGCGCACCACACTTACTGCCGACAACCGTGCCACCATCCTGAAGGGAGCACGCCAGCGCATAGCCATGCCCACCACGCCCAATCGCGACGGCGAGGCCATACTCCATGGTCTTGGACTCTTGCAGGACGGCCAGCTCAGCGTGGATGCCTGCCAGTATGCCCTCAGCGTGCTGCAGAAACTGGAGGACAAGGGCAAAGGCCAGGTGCTCAACCGCGACGAGATACTCTACCGATTCTACAAGGAGTGGAACGACGACTGGCGAAGCCGCGACTTCCATCTTGAGGCAGACCTGGAATTCCTGGTGCTCGCCACGATGGTGGCGATGGGAAAGATAGAAATCAGTCTGCCGGGCGGCAAGAGCATCAATGCCGCCAACATCCGCGAAATCATAGACTTGCCAAAGGAATCATTCTATGCCTTCTCGCATATCCGCCAACCCAAGAACATGAATGTGGAGGCGGTGCGCGAGTTGTTCCTCGGCATCATGGGCAAAGACCTTACCAGCCAACTCAACAAGCCTGAGATTTATCAGGACTTGGTGTCGGAGGCAAAGCGTTTGGCAGCCAATGCCGTAACTCTGGCTCACGAGGTGGCAAGCGGCATCTTCCTTGAAAACATCGAGATTCTCTCGCCTGGCAATGGCAGCGAGATACGCAACCGCCTGACGGCGCTCTCCGGCCTGTGCGACAAGATAAGCAACTATGCTTCGCCTGCCAAGATGCGCAACTTGCCGTGGACGGCAGCCGAAATCAAGAAGACCATCGCTGCAAAGAAAGATATCGACGAGGTGAAGAAGCTCAACAAGTTTGCGGACGAATTCCGCTCCCGCCTGAGCTATCTCACACAGGCACGGCAGTATATGACTTCTGAAAGCATGAAGACCCGCACCACCGCTGCGCTCGGCAAGATCAACGAGGTTATCAGCAGAAAGAGCGATCAGCAGTTTGTCAGTGCTTACCGAACAGAGCTTGACCAACTTATGGGCGACTATGCCGACTGGTATCTGAAGGAATATCAGCGACTCCACATCACCGGGTTGCAGAACGACGACAAGCGACGCATACAGAACAGCAACGAGAATCGTATCTGCGAACTGGTGCTGAGCAACGACAAAGGCTATTTCAGCGTGGCGCAGCAGTACAGCGAATGGACCCGCAAGATGTCGGCACTCACCATGGCCAGCACATCAGTGACGCGCGAGGCTATCCTCCGCACTCCGTATCAGGGATTCAACCCCAAGCAGTATGAGGGCAAGAGCCTGCCGAGCATACCTTCGCTTAGCGAAGAACTGACCGTAATCCATGAGAGCGTGGACAAGTCGCTGCACCAACTGCTCAAAGACGAAGCCCTGCTCAAAAACAAGGACATTCTGGAGACCGGCGAGCAGCAACTGCTCGAACGCTTCAACCAAGGCGCTGAAGCTCTCTCTACCACCAATGCCGAGCGGCTCATCGAGATTGTGGGCAAACTGCACAAGGGCATCACGAGGATAGACCTCACCATGGAAAGCCTGCGCACCTTCCTCAACCGTCCGATGACGGTGGACGAGGCTCGCAAGGCGTTCGCCAACTGCTTGAAGACGCTTACAGGGGGAAACAACGACGAGAACATTCGAATCACATTAAAATAAACTATAACAGCATATATCTATGGCACAAAATAGGAACAATGCCACCCCGGAAGGTTCTCTCTTCTCTGAGGAAGAGCTGACCCGCTCCATGGGCGACTTCGAGGAGGAGAAACCCGTCACAGTGCTTGGCATCACCTTCGAGACGGATGCCAAGCGCCGTGAGTATTTCCGCGAGGAGCTGCGCAAGCGTCTGCCCGAACTGCGCCAGATAGAGGGATTCCCCATCGGCACAGACGACGACATCATCAACCTTTCTGACCCTCCTTACTACACGGCTTGCCCCAATCCGTGGCTCAACGACTTTGTGGCTGAGTGGGAGCAGGAGAAGACGCAACTGGAGAAGGAAGGAAAGCGAAGCAACGACTTCGAGGTGAAGGAACCGTATGCCAGCGATGTGAGCGAGGGAAAGAACAACCCCGTATATACCGCCCATACCTACCACACCAAGGTGCCGCACCCTGCCATCATGCGCTACATCCTGCACTACACCCAGCCGGGCGACGTGGTGCTCGACGGCTTTGCCGGCACGGGCATGACGGGTGTTGCAGCTGCTGCCTGTGCCAACAGCAGCGACAGCATAGCCGAACGCATCAACGGCGAGTGGCAGAAACAGTTTGGATGCGCACCCCACTGGGGCGCACGCCATGCCGTGTGCGGCGACCTCTCGCCCTACGCCACCAACATCGCCTATTTCTACAACACCCCCGTCAATCCGCAGGCCCTCACCCGGGAGGTGGAGCGCATCAAGAAGGAGATGGAGGAAGAGTGCGGATGGATGTATGCCACCAACAACTCGCAGGGCAAGCCCGTGGGCAGAATCAGCTTCGTGGTGTGGAGCGACGTGATGGTGTGTCCGCACTGTGGCGAGGAGTATGTGTTCTGGAACCAGGCGGTGGACCATGAGCAGCAGTGCATGCTCGACGAGTTTGAGTGTCCCCACTGCCATGCCCTGCAGAGCAAGAAGACGGCTTCCACCGCCATGGAGATCTATTACGACGAGGCACTTGGCAGGACCATGGACCGCGTGAAGTCCGTACCCGTCATCGTGGTGGGAAAAGCTGGAAAAGAGAAAATCCAGCGAGCACCGGACGAGCATGACATGGAGGTGCTTAAGAGGATTGACGAGACTGAGGTGAAGGATTTTTATCCTACTTATGAGTTGCCGGAAGGACAAGAAACACTACGTAACGTGGACAAAGGCATTACGAACGTCCACCAATTCTACACAAAGCGCAATCTGATAGCATTGTCGAAACTGTATGCGAAGATTGAGAAGTCGGAAATGGCACATGCACTCAGGTTTATGTTTACGGGGCTTTGTGTTTGGTGTACAAAAATGAGTCGTGTAAAGATAAATTATTATTTCCATGGTGGTGGTGGTTGGAATGTTGGTGCTTTATCTGGTACTCTTTATGTGCCAGGATGTCCAATTGAGACATCTATTATAGAAAATTTGTCAAATAAGATTTCTTCAGCTGTAAGAGCCTTAGAGTTTCTTCCGCCTTCATATCACAATTTGACATTTACTAATTCTGCCGATGCCCTCACTCTCCGCGACAACAGCATCGACTACATTTTTATAGACCCTCCATTCGGTGCCAATATCAACTATTCGGAGTTGAACTCCCTGCCAGAGCCATGGCTGCGCGTAGTGACCAACAACGGGCATGAAGCAATCGAGAACAAGGCACAGGGCAAGACGGCGCAGACTTACCGCGACACCATGACCGCCTGTTTCCGCGAATACTACCGTGTGCTGAAACCTGGCAAGTGGATGACGGTGGAGTTTAGCAATACCAGTGCATCGGTGTGGAACGGCATACAGAACGCCATGCAGAGTGCCGGCTTCGTCATTGTCAACGTGGCTGCGTTGGATAAGAAACAAGGCTCGTTCAATGCTGTGACCACCACCACCGCCGTGAAGCAAGACCTCGTCATCACCTGCTTCAAGCCGTCTGACGAAACCGTCAGTCGTCTTCAGAAACATACGGACGACGGCAAAAATGTATACGACTTCGTGGACGAACTGCTGGCTCACTTGCCGGTGCATCTGCAGAAAGAGCGGAAGACGACGGCTGTGGTGGAGCGCAGTCCCAAAATCCTCTTTGACCGCGTAGTCTCCTACTTCGTGCAGCACGGGCTTCCCGTTCCTCTTGATGCCTCAGAATTCCAAAAAGGTCTGCGAGAGCGATACATCGAGAAAGACGGAATGTTCTTCACGGCAGTGCAAGCCGCGGAATATGAGGAAAAGAAGAAAGAGGCTCCCGACTTCGTTCCCCTTGGCATTATCGTGAGCGACGAGGCTAACGGCATACAGTGGCTAAAGACGCAACTGCGTGACGAGCCAAAGACCTACCAGGAGCTGCAGCCCGAATGGATGCAGGCCATCATCGGTGTGCGAAAGGGTGATGTCCTGCCCGAGCTAAAGGATTTGCTCGACGAGAACTTCATCGAGATGGAAGACGGCCGGTGGCGACTGCCCAACATTCAGGACGATGTGGACAAGGAAGCACTCCGCACGAAGGCTCTGCTCCGCGAGTTCAAGCACTATGTGGAGCAGGCGCAGAAACCGAAGGCAAAGCTCAAGCAGGTGCGCATGGAGGCACTCCGCGCCGGATTCCAAGACTGCTGGGCGCACAAGGACTTCCAAACCATTGTGACCGTGGGCGACAAAATACCGCAAAACCTGCGCGACGAGGACGAGGCCCTGCTGCAGTACTACGACATCGCAATGAACAAACTGTAAACGAAAGACAAAAGACATGGCAACATTGGATGCGCTATATAAAGAATGGAAAAGTCTTCAGCCGCTGAAGGATGAAGACCAGCTGCGGCTGAACCAAAAGTTTATGCTGGAATTCAACTTCAACAGCAACCACATAGAGGGCAACACGCTGACCTACGGCCAGACCGAACTGCTGCTGCTCTTCGGCAAGGTGGTGGATGCTGCCAACATGAAAGACCTGGAGGACATGAAGGCGAGCAACGTGGGACTGAACATGATGAAAGAGCAGGCGGGGACGGAATATCCGCTCACCGAGACCTTCGTGCGCCAACTGCACCACACCATTCTGCGCGAAGACTACACCGTCTATCGCCAGTTGCCCGGCGGCCAGCAGACCTCGTATGTGGTACACGCCGGCGTGTACAAGACACGCCCCAACAGCGTAATCACCCGAACAGGCGAGCGCTTTGAGTATGCTTCTCCTGAAGAGACGGCGGCGCTGATGACCGACCTCGTGCAGTGGTACAACGAGGAAGAAGCCAAAGGCAAACTCTCGCTGGCGGAGCTATGTGCCCTGTTCCACTACCGCTATATCCGCATCCATCCCTTCGAGGACGGCAACGGACGCATCGCCCGACTGCTGGTGAACTACATCCTCTGCCGCCACGACTACCCGATGATAGTGGTGAAGAGTGCCGACAAGGCAAACTATCTCAATGCCCTCAGCCTGTGCGACACCAAGGTGGGTCCGGTGCCTTCGGAGGGAGCACATGCCGGGATAGAGCAGATACGTCCGTTCGTGGCTTATATAGAGCAGTGCATGGAGCGTGCGCTCACCACCTGCATCAAGGCTGCCAAGGGGCAGAGTATAGAAGAGGACGACGACTTCATCAAGGAGGCCCGCATCGCCCAGCGCATGAAGAAGCAACAGGACGCCGAAGCTGCCGCCGCCAAGAAGAAATGCCCGGAAGAGGTGTGGAATGTGCTGGAATTTGTTTTTATGCCGCTCTCCGAATCTTTCTGCAAAGCCATTGACGCACTCGACGAAGTGTTCCGCTTCTCGTACTTGGAGAAAAGCAACCGCCTGTCGAAAACAACAGAAGCAAAGGGCGGTCTGCACGTCAATCAGGTGATGCGCCATGCAAATGACAGCCAGCTGGCGGAGTTCGTCGATGTAGCACAGTCGATGTGGTTCACCTGCACCATGATGTCGCCCCAAGACCCGCGCCGTCCCGACTTCAAGATGGAAAAGGCATTCTATGTCCGCTTCTTCGAAGACCACTATTTCGTGGACGGCATACTGAACAAGAACTTCCCCTATGGCACGTATCCTACGGAAGAGGAAAAGCGACAGATCGTGTCGCAGTTCAAGAAAGACATTTTGGAAGAGTTGAAAGAAAAATTATAACGAGAAGAGACGTGAACCGACTGATAGCAAAGATAGCCAAGAAAGTGGCAGCAGACTACTGCCGACTGAGCATCGTGGAGAATCCCGACGGGTTCCTCACCCGTCCCGACGTGCGCCATCTTCTCTGTCAGGAGCATGGACTGGAAGTGGTTACGGGCAGTAATCTGCAACTGCGCATTCACTTCGAGCTGCACTACAAGCAAGAACCCCAGAAGCGGTTTCTTTATATCTGTCATAACATAGCCAGTCTGTTGCCCGACATGAAGCAAACGGCATATGTGACGCACTTCGATGTGAGCGACGTGTTTCCGCTCTTTGCCGACAAGTCGCTCATCAACCGACAAGACTTCGCCGTGCTCAGCCGGCTCGACGAGATGAACATCATCAGGAGAGTAAACCTGCCGGATTGCAGCACCATTATAGACAGCATCTGCCAGGATATAGAGAAAGACAGGCGTCGCTCGGCAGAACACCTCAACGGACAGTTGTCGAAAATCCAGATAGACTGGAGACAGCCCAAAGAAACCATGGCACAGGTGGCGGCTATGACGGCACAAGCCATACAGGCTGGAGCCTATGACGGCATCAGCAAACAGATAGCCGGCATCAACGACCAATTCCAGCAGTGGATAGACCGCCAGTATTTTGCCACCCTCCATAGCAGTGCCTTGTTGCAGCCCAAGAGTGTGAACGCCA
>CAVGKZ010000101.1:0-8249 GCA_963630025.1 bacterium
CCGACACCGAGGTGATGCGGAGAAAAACAGGATTTGGCGAAACGAAGTTCAGTGACGGACATAAAAAAAGTGCCCAACCCAATGAGGCAGCACTTAAGCACTTAGAGCCTATTGATGTTGAACACGCTGCAAAGGTACAGCAAAGACGCGAGAAAGCCAAAGAAGGACTTGCGAATGTTGCAAAAGCATACAAAAATACAACTAATAGCAAGGGCTTTATATCAGATTTAAGCAATAGCCTTGGTCTGATGAGAGGCAGTACTGGTAGCGGCTATGGCTCATTTGAAACGCCCAACGGGAAGGTGTTCACCATTAGAGTGAGCAACCATAACATCAATGCGGCTAATGTCGGCAATGAACCTGTTGAAAGTATTGTTATCAAGACGAAACGAAGTCCGAACAGATTTCATGCAGAAGATGGAAAGTATGCTAATGAGTATGTTTATTTCAAGGAGGACATACGCCAAGCACCTACAGGAACATTGAGTTCCATTGCTGAAAGCATCTCTGAATTGCTTGATACAGGCGAATATCACGACAAGACCGGGCTTGCAAAGGACAAACATAGCCCAGAAACAGACCCAGACAAGGACATCATGTTCCGCGACGGCGACAGCGAGGAGTACAACAAGGCGATGGCGAGGGATACCTACGAGCGTCGTGTGAGCCGTGGCATGTACCAGACGCAGGAGGCGTTGCAGGACAGTATGCTCGGACTGAAAGAAGCCATGGACGCGATACTCAAAGCCGAGGGCAAGGGCAAGACGTACATCGAGGAGGTGGCAGGATATGAGAATGCCTACCTCGGCGAGAACCGCCTTTCGTCGATGAACCAAGCCGAGTGCGCCGAGTTTGCCCGGAGACTGTTCAAGCCGATGCTTGAGGAGGTGGCGAAACTCGCCAAGACCGCAGACGAGCGTGCGGAACTGACCGACTACATGATGGCCAAGCACGGACTGGAACGCAACGAGGTGATGGCACGCAGAGCCGCCGAGAAGAAAGCCAACGAAGAGTTCGGTGCTGACATCCGCAAAGCAGAGCGTGCGGTGAACCAAAATCCGCTTGACCAGGATGCGATAGACCGGCTTGACGACCTGCGCCAGCTGAGAGACGACCGCGAACAGGAACTGTACTTAGAGAACAGAGGCAAGGACTATTCCGGTCTTACCGCCTTGACAGGTATGGATAATGTTGTGGATGCGGAAAGCGAGGCACGGCGTATGGTAGCGGACTACGAGAACGCCTACCAGACTGATGAGCTTTGGGATAAGGTGAACGCCGTAACGGGAGCCACACTGTTGAAGACCTACGAGAGCGGACTTATCAACAAGGCTACCTACGACGACATCAAGGGAATGTACACCCACTACATTCCTCTCCGTGGCTTTGACGACAAGACGAGCGAAGAGGCTTACGCTTACTTGGCAGACAAGCACAGTGCGTTCAATGCGCCTATGAAGACCGCCAAGGGACGCAAGAGCAAGGCTGACGATCCATTTGCCAACATGGAAGCTATGGCCGAGAGCGCAATCATGCAGGGCAACAGGAACACGCTTGTGAAGCAGAAATTCCTGAACTTTGCGCTGAACCACCCGAGCGACCTTGTGAGCGTGAGCGACCTGTGGCTGCGCTACGATGACGTGAAAGACGAGTGGATACCTGTAAACTCCGGCGACATTGCCGGAACGGAGAAGCTCGAAGAGGACGACAGCCCTGCTGAGGTGGAACGCAAAATGCGCGACTTCGAGGATGCCATGGAGCAAGCCGCGAAGAGCGACCCTGCACACTTCAAGAAGCAGAAGGACGCTCCGGACATACCGTACCGTGTAGTGGAGAGCCGTGACCTCAGACAGCACCAAGTGCTTGTGAAGCGCAACGGCAAGGACTACATCCTCACCATCAACGGCAGCCCGAGGGCGGCACAGGCGTTGAACGGGCAGACCAACCCCGACAATGACGTGTCGGGCGCAATCGGCGCAATCATGCACTTGGGCGAGAGCGTGAACCGTCAGTTGTCGGCATTCTACACTACGCGTAACCCCGACTTTGTGGTGTCGAACTTCATGCGCGACATGATGTATGCCAACACAATGGTATGGGTAAAGGAAAGTCCGAACTACGCCGTTCGCTTCCACAAGAACGTGGCGAAGGCGAACCCCGTCGAGATGAAGATACTTCTTGCCAAGCTGCGCAACGGGACGCTTGACATGAACGACGAGACGGAGAAGATGTTCCACCAGTTTATGATGAACGGCGGCGAGACCGGCTATGCCAACATCCGCGACATCGAGCAGCGCAAGAACGACATCAAGCGCGAGTTGAAGAAGATGAACGGGAAGTTGCCAATACGCAAGGCATGGGGCTTCCTTGGCGAGCGTCTTGACGAGTATAACCGAGCCGTGGAGAATAGCGCACGCTTTGCCGCCTTTATGACATCACGACAGTTGGGACGAACCATCGACCGCAGCATTTGGGATGCAAAGGAGATAAGCGTGAACTTTAACAAGAAAGGCAGTGGCGCAAAGTTCATGGGAGCAAACGGTCAGACCAAGGCCGGCAATGTTGCCGCATTCACCTCTGGACTCGGGCGCAGTTTCTATGTGTTCTGGAATGCTGGCATGCAAGGCTTAACCAATTATGGACGACAAGCCTTGCGACACCCGGTGAAGGCCGCATTGGTCGGAGCTGCATCAATGTTTCTGCTTGGTGCACTGATGGCATATCTTGGCGGTGATGACGGAGACGATGACGGAAACAAGGACGCATATTACAATCTGCCCGAATATGTGCGCAGAAGCAACATCGTGTTCCGTCTGCCCGGCATGGACAAGTCGTGGATAAGTTTGCCGTTGCCTGTCGAGTACCGTTCCATGTACGGCATTGGCGAGCTGATGGTAAGCGCAATGAGCGGCAAGGCGCACTACACCGACGGCGAGCTTGCGCACGCCATGGCAAGCCAAGTGAGCCAGATGTTCCCGATTGACTTCATGGAGGGAAGCGGAGGTTTCAAACCTTTCATCCCGAGTGCAGTCAAGCCAGTTGCTGAAGTGATAACCAATGAGAGTTGGACTGGTATGCCAATCTATAAGGACACACCTTTTAACAAGGACGACCCCGAATGGACAAAGGCATATAAGAGTGCCAACAAATACTTGGTCGGTCTGTCAAAGACACTGAATGAGGCTACTGGTGGCGACGCCTACACAAGCGGTAAGATTGACATCAACCCGGCGCAGGTGGAATATCTGCTGAACGGCGTATTTGGCGGTGTGTCATCAACGGTTGACAAGTTCACGAAGATGGGCGAGACAATAATCGGCGACCGCGAGTATGACCCTCGCAGTTTCCTTTTGCTGAACCGCGTGGTGAAGAACGGCGACGAGCGTACGGAGTACCGTGCTGTGAACAACGAGTATTTCAGAATAAAGGAAGAAAGCGAAGCGTTGCGCAAGCGGCTGAACCACTACGAGAACGACACGGCTGACGGCATATTCGACTATGCGGAGAAGATAGCGTGGCTGAACGCCTCGCCGGAGTATCGCATACTGGAGACCTACGAAGAGTATTCGGGCGACATCGACGACATCAACGAGGAGCTGAAAGACCCGGCATTGAGAGACGATGAGCGCAAGGAACTCGAAGCCGAGTTGAACCAGAAGAAGAAAGAGCTGGTTGACGCTGTGAACGCAATACGAAACGGCAAGCAACAATAGTTAAACGATGAGGGACGGTGCAAGTAATTAACTTCGCACCGTCCCAATTTACAGAATGATTATGGCAACAAAGAAACTACATAGAATGAGCCGTGTGATGCCGCAAAAGGAGTTGGACAGCGTGAGCCAAGCAAGGCGTACACTGGGCGAGAGCCGCGCCTTTGAGGTGCTGTGGCAGGCACAACAGTATTGGCTTGCGATGGACACGTTCCGCAGAGACCGCGAGAGGAACAAGAACTACACCTACGGCAGACAGTGGGAAGACGTGGTGTGCGTTGAAGGCAAGATGATGAAGGAAGAGGACCTCATCAAGAAGCAGGGCAACGTGCCACTGAAGAACAACCTTATCCGCCGCATGGTGCAAGCTGTGCTTGGTGTGTACCGCAGCCAAGCCAAGGAGCCGACCTGCACGGCCCGAGACCGTGACGAGCAGCGTTATGGCGAGACCATGAGCACCGTGCTGCAATGCAATATGCAGCTGAACCGCATGACGGAGATAAACGCCCGTTGCATGGAAGAGTTCCTCATATCGGGCTTTGTGGTGCAGAGGAAGTGGTACGGCTGGCGAAACAACAAACTCGACTGTTGGACGGACTATGTGCAGCCCAACAATTTCTTCATCGACAACAACATGAGGGATTTCCGTGGTTGGGACTGTTCGTGTGTGGGCGAGATACACGACATATCCTTTGAGGACTTGTGCGGCCGCTTTGCCCATGGTGCAGAAGACTACAACCGTTTGGCGGAGATATACAAGTTTGCCAAGGACAAGTCATACCTCAGCGCAATGTACGACAACTTCGGCTATCCGCTGCAAGGCTACTACGACTTCCTCGTACCCTACGACCAGAGCCGTTGCCGGGTGATAGAGGTGTGGCGCAAGGAAAGCAAACCGAGAGTACGTTGCCATGACGTGAACAACGGAGACGTGTTCAAAGTGGACGTGGAAGACTTCCAATTACTCGTTGTTGACGAGAACAACAAACGACTGCAACAGGCGATGGAGCTGGGCATGAGCGAGGACGAAGTGCCCCTTATCCGCTACGAGTGGTTCATGGACAGTTATTGGTACTACTATATGCTCACTCCATTCGGCGATATATTGGAAGAGGGAGAAACGCCCTACGAGCACAAGAGCCACCCCTACGTGTTCAAGGCATATCCGTTCATCGACGGCGAGGTCCATTCATTCGTGAGCAACGTGATAGACCAGCAGCGGTATACCAACCGCTTGATCACGATGTATGACTGGATTATGCGAGCATCCGCCAAGGGCGTGTTGCTGTTCCCAGAAGAATGTCTACCCAAGGGCATGTCGATGGAAGATGTGGCGGACGAGTGGGCAAGGTTCAACGGCATCATCATGATAAAGCAGCCCAAGACGGGCACGGCGTTGCCCCAGCAGATTGCCAACAACTGCACGCAGATAGGCATATCGGAGTTGCTGAACATGCAGCTGAAGTTCTTCGAGGACATATCGGGCGTGAACGGAGCACTGCAGGGCAAGCCCGGCTATTCGGGAATGTCGGCAAGCCTGTACAACCAACAGGCACAGAACGCCACCACCTCACTCTTGGACTTGCTCGACACATTCTCGGCATTCATCAGAGACGGAGCGTACAAGGACGTGAAGAACATACAGCAGTTCTACGACACGCCGAGGGTATTCAACATTGCAGGAAAGAACTCCACCATTGTAGAATACGACCCGAAGAAGATACGCGATGTGGAGTTTGACCTAAGCATTGTGGAGAGCACCGCCACCCCAGCCTACCGAGCCATGACCAACGACATGCTCATGCAGTTGTGGCAATCCAAGGCAATCAGCGTGGAGCAGTTGTTGGAGCACGGCGAGTTCCCTTTTGCGGACGAGTTGCTGCAAAGCATCAAGTCGCAGAGGGAGCAGTTGCAACAAGGGCAAGTCCCGGACGGATTGTCGCCAGAACTTGCCCAACAGGTTCAGCAGGGTGCAAACATGGAAGCCGTGAACCAAGCACAGCAGATGCTGCAACCCCAATAAAGTTATCAGATGGAAGCCTCGGAAACGGGGCTTCTGTCTTTTCTAAGCGTGCGGTTTGTAATCGGTACAAATTCGGGCATCTCCATTTCCCGGTAGCAGATATGCAGCCCTATGGCACGTGTCATGAGCAAGTCGTCATGCTTGCCGACGATAGCACCGTAAGCACCGTTCTTCTTGCGCTCGTATGTGTTGTACTCGTCAAGGCACCGCTTGTCGCGCTCGATATAGAGGCGTTCTCGAATGACCTTTACCAAGGTGGAGATAATCATCGGCTTGGTTGCCACGTTCGTGTGGAAGCCATACTTGCGCGGTGCGCCCTCGCGTATCTCGTCCTCCGACTGACGGCGTGCGTAGAGGTTCGGGTAGATGTCAGAAATCTGGTTGAGGATATACTGCGACTGGTCGCCGCCCTCCACCTGACGCTCCTTGTCGTGCGTCTCCAAGGTGTTGCTCTCGATGACCAGCAGCGAGTCGTTGTAGTAAGGCATCGGAAAGCGAGGCAGTTTTCAGTCGTTTTAATTCCATTTCTTCGTTATTTTGATTACTAATTAGTAACTTTATGGCGCAAAGGTAAGCAATTGCTTTCTTTAATCAAAGCATTTGTGTAACTTATCTTATGCAATTAAGATTTATTAACTACACAATTGCGTATGGAAACAATAAACGATAGAATGGAAGTGCTTGTCAATCAGAAATTTGACGGCAACAAAGCGGCTTTCGCTAAAGCAATTGACATGTCGCCAACAATGATGTCGAGTTATCTTGGCAACAAGCGGCGCAGCAAACCCTCAGTAGACATGGTGGCAAAAATCATAACGAAACTCAATGTTGATGCAAGATGGTTGCTCACTGGCGAGGAGACTCCACAACAAAACGTGAATACGGAGGTACACGGCAATGTTACCGACAGCAATGTGGCTATTGGCAGTCATAACTCTGTCGGTAATGTGTCTGTTGGTACGGATGCAGTGTTGGCAGAGCGCGTAAAGTCATTGGAGGCTCTGCTTGCAGAGAAAGAGAGGCTGATTAAGGTTTACGAGAAAATGGTTGAGAAATGAAAGGCGTTTCTATCCTTTTTCTTTCTTGCCTTTTTTGGTCATGTGCCAACAAGACAAAACTGGGGCAATATGTTTACGAGGACGACATGGAGGTTTTTCATACCGATGAGAATTGCCCCAAATTAAAAGACGGCAAAGATGATGACGGTCATTCAATCTACGCTATGCAGCCTATTGACACTGCTGAATTAGCATATTGTGGCAAGGTTTGTTCTCAATGTGTTAGTAAAAATACTTATGAACAACTGAAAAGTATTGTTGAGAAAAACTTCCAAAAGGCGCAGCGCGAAAGGTTCAAAAGTTGTGGAAATAATCGCAAGTGGCTTTATCGCCTGTTGGAGAGAGGCGAAGACCCTATTCAAGAACAATATATTGTTGAAATGCCATCTTATGAAGAGTTTGAAAAGGAAATGGCAGACCCCATATTCCGCAGAAATGTGTACGACATGATAGAAGAACGAAGTTATCATTATGGACAACATCGTATTTTGGACTACAATTCATACGATGATTTTTCTCGGCTAATGGGGTATAATGAACAATAGACTTATGAGTGAGGATAAGGATTTGACGAAACTGAAGATGTTGATGAATGCCATCAATGAAGTTGAAGAAGACCAAGAGGAAGAACTTGACGATGAGGTGGACTTCTATGCAGAACTGAAAGAAGCAGCATGGAACATTCTCCACGAAAACCCCGACACGGACTTGGAGAGTTGGAAGACTATGCTCATCGAACAATACCCGACCGAGGTTGTGGACGCACTCGGCACGAACCCTCCCGAGGTCTATGCGGAACTCTCCGACTGGTGGGACAGCATGGGCTATGACGACGGCATAACAGACTTGTGCTACACGTTCCGGGACTGGGCAGAATACTTTGCCACGGAGCGGTCGGTCGAACTCTACGACCTGCTTGTTGAGGCAAAACGCAAAATAAAGCGTTTGGAGGACGAAAAAATTCCGAGACAATAAAACCCTCACCGAAGAGCAGAAAACGCGTCAGAGGAAAAGAAAACACCAAATTTCGGGCATTGAATAGCGGCAACAAGAATGACAGAAATACAAGTTTAGGCAAACAAGCAAAGGCATAAAAGCAGGGAAATTTGCCATTTTCGAACGTGCGACTTACCGACATTCCAATAAGCCCTCGAAACAAGATGGTATTGACTGCGGCGCAGGCAGCAGTGGAGGAATAACGCGATAAGCCCTCGTAACCAACGAGTTAGGCGGTAAGTCTCTGACAATAAAGAGGCTTGCCGCCTAAGTTGTTTTTAGGCGGTCTGCACATTCTGCACGATTATCATGCAGAATGTGTAGGTTTTGCTTACCAAAAGTTACACCAAAATGGCATGATGCGCTTACCAATGCTTACACATGATTTTTTGAATGACTAAAAAATACAGAGACGATGGCATTATTCAAACCAGTAATCAGAAGACCGCGCAAAGACGGCTT
>CAVGKZ010000102.1:0-6340 GCA_963630025.1 bacterium
TGCACGACGTAGCGAAAGCCACCGCAGCAAATGCCACGAGGGGCAGCATCCTGCTTGCGTTGTAATTTCTGTATTTCATGATTTTCCTTTCGGGTGATTGACGGCAAGACAATTGCCCGTGATTACGGGTTCAAGGATTATCGTCAGTATTATCTCCTTCTCCTTTTCCAATGGTGCCGCTAATTTCATATTGGGTGCCACCGTCACCGCCACTGCCGGCGAGCAAGCTCTCCTGAATTTCCATCACTACCACTTCAACGGAAGGGGTTACATAGTCTTTCTTGTTCATATAAGTTTTTTTTATTGGTTACGAAACGTAACTGCGTATCTGCTGCAAAATTAAACGCTCTTCATTCATCTGCCAATAGGCAGACTCTTTATATTTGGAAAGGCGTGATTTGTTGATTTAAGTCAAGTGCTCAGATTGAGGAGACGCCGATGCCGTATGTGTGGCAGAATAGTTGCGGAAGCCTCGAAGAGGCCAAGAAGGCAAGGCATTATCAACGCATTTAAGAGGAATAACCAGCATTTTTATATTACTAACCACGGAAACATATTTACAATCTTGCTCTCAAAACTCGCTCGAAATCCACCAAACGTATTCTTACTTGCAAATACGCCCGTTTTTCGTGTGCAACTTTAATGAGTTGTGTATGTGTTAGTTGTGTTGAAGATAGTGTTGGTGTGCAACAGAAATAGACTGTTTTTGACCCAAAAATGGCCTGTTTTTAGGTAAAAAGGAGCATATTTGGCCCTTGTAAACGGGTCGTTTACGACTTGCAAACGGCCTGTTTACGATTGTAAGTGGCATAGTTACGGGTAGTAAACCCTACTTTTACGCCCAGTAAAGGTCACGTTTACGGTTGCAAAGAGGCTTTGCGGTTCTATAAGAGTGACTTTTGAAGTGTTAAAATACCGCCAATTTCCTTTACATGACCTGAACGACAGAACCGCCAACCGCACATACATTTACATCTCACGTGTATCTCACGGCATTGCAGTTTTTGCCGTCGCTCCTTGTATAAATAAGGAACATATTCCTGCTAAACAACGGCAATAAGCCACATATTTTGTAATTTTGCAGCCAAAAATAAATAAAAAGCATGAAGAAACTTGCGTTATCAGTATTTCTGATTCTGCTGGCCGTCATGGCCAATGCCCAGATGGTTGTACCCGTACACTTCACTTCCAGCCTGAAAATGCTTGAAGGCGACGAGGCTGAAATCGTGTTCTCTGCAAAGATTGACGACGGATGGCATCTGTATTCCACCGAGATGGGCAACGACGGCCCCATATCGGCTACGTTCAACGTAAACAAAATGACCGGCGCAAAGGCCGTTGGAAAACTGCAACCGAGAGGCAAGGAGGTCTCGCAGTTTGACAATATGTTCGGCATGAAGCTGCGCTTCTTTGAGCACAAGGCCACATTCGCACAGAAAATAAAGTTCACGCAACCCACATACGACATAGACTGCTACCTCGAATACGGCGCCTGCAACGACGAGATGTGTCTGCCGCCATCGCAAGCCAGCTTCGTGAAGAAAGGCAAGTCGCCGGCTGTCAGCAAGGACGCTGCCGCAGAAGAGGAGGAAACGGCTGAGGCAACCGCAGAAACAGCGACTACGGCCTCGGCTGACTCTGTGGCTACAGACTCTGTAGCCGCTACCGCTGCTTCGGTAGAGGGTTCGCAAGACCTGTGGAAGCCGGTGATTACGGAACTTAACGCCTTTGACGACAAGGCCACAGACAACTCGCTTCTGTACATCTTCCTCGCCGGTTTGGCCGGAGGTTTTCTCGCTTTGCTCACGCCCTGCGTTTGGCCCATCATTCCCATGACGGTGAGCTTCTTCCTGAAGCGCAACAAGGAGAGAAGTAAGGCCATACGCGAGGCCGCCATATATGGAGCGTCGATAGTAGTGATATATGTTGTCTTGGGACTCGTGGTGACTATGTTGTTCGGTGCAAGTGCGCTCAATGCGCTGTCAACCAATGCAGTGTTCAATATCCTGTTCTGCTTGCTCCTCGTGGTGTTTGCCGCTTCGTTCTTCGGAGCATTCGAGATAACGCTGCCATCGTCGTGGAGCAACAAGATTGACCAGAAGTCAGAGTCCACGAGCGGTATGCTCAGCATCTTCCTTATGGCCTTTACGCTCACGCTCGTTTCGTTCTCCTGCACTGGTCCCATCATCGGTTTCCTGCTTGTGGCGGTATCTACGCAGGGCAATATCGTAGGTCCTACGCTCGGCATGCTCGGCTTTGCCATAGCTCTGGCCATACCGTTCACGCTGTTTGCCATGTTCCCGAGCCTGCTCAAGTCGGCTCCGAAGTCGGGCGGATGGATGAATGTGGTCAAGGTGGTGCTCGGTTTCATCGAACTTGCCTTTGCCTTGAAGTTCCTGTCTGTGGCCGATTTGGCCTACGGATGGCACTTGCTCGACCGCGAAGTGTTCGTCTCGCTGTGGATAGTCATCTTCGCCCTGCTCGGCATCTATTTGCTCGGCTGGCTCAAGTTTCCGCACGACGACCCGGAGCACCGCACCAATGTGCCGCAGTTCTTCCTCGCAATGATTTCACTTGCCTTTGCCATATACATGATACCGGGACTTTGGGGTGCGCCTCTCAAAGCCATAAGTGCCTTTGCTCCACCGATGAACACCCAGGACTTCAACCTTCACAAGCAGTCGGTTGAGGCTAAATATACCGACTATGACCAGGGCATGGCTGCCGCAGCGGCTCAAGGCAAACCGGCAATGGTAGACTTCACAGGTTTCGGTTGCGTGAACTGCCGCAAGATGGAGGCTGCCGTATGGACAGACCCCAAGGTGGCCGATATGCTCAACGGCAAGTATGTGCTCATATCCTTGTATGTTGACGACAAGACACCGCTGAAAGAACCTATACAGGTGGTGGAGAACGGTCAGCAGCGGACGCTGCGCACCGTGGGCGACAAGTGGAGCTATCTGGAGAGAACCAAGGTGGGAGCCAACACGCAGCCGTTCTACGTCTTGCTGGACAACCAGGGCAAACCGCTCAACGGCAGCCGTTCGTATGACGAAGACATCGCCCAGTATGTTGACTTCTTGCAGAAAGGACTGGACAACTACCAAAAAACGAAGTGACAATGCTTGACGAGAAGCAACGGAAGGCTATAAGGAGACTTATAGACAAGGAGGTGGTGCCGGCCATAGGGTGTACGGAACCGATGGCGGTGGCTCTCTGCACGGCGAAAGCGGCCGAGGCATTGGGCAAAACTCCTGAAAGCATAGACGTATATCTAAGCGGCAACATCCTGAAGAACGCGATGGGTGTGGGCATACCCGGCACAGGCATGATCGGACTGCCCATCGCAATAGCTTTGGGCGCGCTCATAGGTAAGTCGGAATACGAACTTGAGGTGCTCAAAGACCTCACCCCAGAAACTTTAGAGGCCGGAAAGAAGTATGTGGATGACAAGCGCATACACATAAGCCTGAAGAAAGACATCACGGAAAAGCTGTATGTTGAGGTGATATGCAGCGCAGGTGGTGACCAGTCTAAGGCTATAATATCCGGCGGACATACCAATTTCGTGTATATTTCGGCCTACGACACAGTTTTGTTGGACAAACAGAAGCCTGGCGACGAGCAGGATGATGACGGAGAGATAAGGCTTAATCTGCGAATGGTGTATGACTATGCCACCACAACGCCGCTCAAGGAGATTGCGTTCATGCTGGCAACGAAGGACTACAACATGAACGCTGCGGCCAAAGCCTTGAAAGGCAACTACGGACACAACCTCGGAAAGACCATAGACCGACCGTTGAGTCAGGGCATCTTCGGTAAAAGCATCTTCTCGCACATCATCGCAAAGACGGCATCGGCCTGCGATGCACGCATGGGAGGTGCCATGATACCGGTGATGAGCAACAGCGGAAGCGGCAACCAGGGCATCTGTGCCACCAATCCTGTGGCCGTGTATGCGGAAGAGAACGAGAACACCGAGGAGGAACTGATACGTGCGCTTACCATGAGCCATCTCACGGCCATATACATAAAGCAAAACCTCGGCAAACTGTCGGCCCTGTGCGGATGCGTGGTGGCGTCCATCGGCAGCAGTTGTGGCATCACATATCTGATGGGAGGCGACTATGAGCGTATATGCCATTCGGTCAAGAACATGATAGCCAATCTTACGGGTATGATTTGTGACGGTGCGAAACCCAGTTGCTCGCTCAAGATATCTTCGGGCGTGTCAACAGCGGTGTTGTCGGCCTTGTTGTCCATGGAAGGCAAGTGCGTAAGCAGTGCTGAGGGCATCATCGACGACGACGTTGACCGCAGTATACGCAACCTGACCTCCATCGGTGCCGATGCAATGCGCGCCACTGACGACATGGTACTTGACATAATGACGCACAAAGGCTGTTGAGTTTCATTGAAGTGTTACATCATGCTTATGGTGACACTGCATTGGGATTCATGCGACAAAGTTGCAGAATTTGTTGTTTTTCAGTTGTTTGTTAACATAAATAGTATTATCTTTGCATAAGATACGATATTGACTTTAAGGAGGGCATACATAAACTTTCATTTATGAATCTCCCTTCTATGCGACAGACAAACCTAAAAACAACTAACAGCAAACAATAATAAAAAACATTAGACTCATGCGAAACAAAATGATTACCCTTGCAACGGCACTCGGCATAATGATGTCGTGTACGGTTGCGGCGCAGCAAGCCGACAAGCAGCAGCCACAGTCATATAGCTATGTGGAGGTGCAAGGCGGCGCACAGCTGACGCTGACAGATGCCAAGATGAACAAACTGATTACTCCCGTGGGTGCACTGTCGTTCGGACACTACTTCACACCTGTGGTGGGAGCGCGTCTGCACGTGAACGGATGGCAGGCCAAGAGCGGCTTCGACACACCCGAACAACGCTATAAGTGGAACTATATCACTACCGATGCCGACCTTCTTATCAACCTGTCAAACCTCATTGCTCCCAAGAATCAGCATTTCCTCAATGTGATATTCGTCGGCGGTGTCGGTTTGAACACGGCTTGGGGCAATAGCGAAGCCAACACTCTTGCTGCTTCCGACAACAGCCTCAACATGCCTTTCGTGTGGGACGGTACGCGGCTTAGCCACAACATCCGCGCCGGACTGCGCCTTGAGACTAATCCGGCCAAGCCGCTGGGTGTGTCGCTTGAGGTCAATGCCAACAGTCTTGACGACCGCTTCAACTCGAAATTCAACAACAGTGACGACTGGATGGTAACGGCCATGCTCGGCGTCAGCTTCCGTTTCGGTCACAAATACAAGAAGGCGGCTCCCGCACCAGTGCCAGTACCCGTGCCGGTGCCAACTCCTGCGCCCAAACCTGAACCTAAGCCTGAACCCAAACCGGAGCCTAAGCCAGAACCGAAGGTGGAAACTCTGCACGAAGAGGCTTTCTACAAAATCAGAAAAACCGAAGCTGGCAGACCCGAAGATGTGATGAAGCGTACCGCTGAATACATGAAGCGCAACCCTGATGCTAAAGTGTCCGTTACAGGCTATGCCGACCGAGGTACAGGTAACGCTAAAATCAACATGAAGTACTCACGGCAGCGTGCCGAAGCCTTCAAGAATTCACTCGTAAAGGACTACGGCATTGACTCCAGCCGCATCATCACTGACGCCAAAGGCGACAAGGTGCAGCTCTTCAGCGACAACGACAAGAACCGCTGTGTGATTGTTGATGGTCCAGTGAAGTAAGGCTTCACAATCGTAAAACATTGAAAGGCGTGGATACGTTTCCGTATCCACGCTTATATTGATGATATAAGTATTTGATATTCAATGCAAATATGGTTCTTGTTCTTTTGATTGTTCCCTACGTTGGTATCACAGAACTTATTGTGGGATAAGTGGTTTCAATTACGTTCGCTTCCTTCAAGAATAATGATTTTTTGAAAGAACCGAGCCGTTTCAAATGAAAAAGCCGCAAAAAGCCGTGACAAACTCATCACAAAACGCATAAAAAGGTTTGCTAATAGGCAGAATTTTCTTACCTTTGCAGCCGAAAAGGTCGGTTCCGTAGCTCAGTTGGATTAGAGCAACGCCCTTCTAAGGCGTGGGTCCAGGGTTCGAATCCCTGCGGAATCACCAAGAGAGAGGACTCCCCATGGTTCTCTCTCTTGTCGTTTTGTGGGTTTATACCTCAATAAAGAGGGTCAGCGGATTTTCTCGGTTGGCGAAGCTGACCAGTTATGAATAAAGAGTTGGCCAATTTTCTGGATTGGCGAAGTACTCAAATGTACCAGGTATCTGCTGCTCAAAAACGGGGAAGACATCTATGACAAGAAATATAA
>CAVGKZ010000103.1:0-5810 GCA_963630025.1 bacterium
TTCATCCCTTCACCGACGATGTGGCATCGGCCTACGCCCGTGCCGCCTTCTATGTTTTGAGCTCGCACCAAGAGGGTTTCCCACTCGTTCTTATCGAGGCGATGCGTTGCGGACTGCCCTGCGTGTCGTTCGACTGTCCGAGCGGCCCGCGCGGGATCATCACCGATGGGCATGACGGCATCCTCGTGCCGTACCGCGGATTGTCGCGGGAGGAGCAGGTCGATGGTCTTGCCCAATCCCTCTGCCGCATGATGGACCACGAGGAGCAGATACCCACAATGGGCAAGGCTGCCCAAGAGACATCAAGAAAATACACCACCGAGAACGTCATCCCCATGTGGGAGCAGTTGTTCGACAGTTTGTAAAGCAACCGCATCATTGGTTTTATTGAACCACGATTTAAACAAATCTAACGAATGGCTAACACAACCAACATTCGTAAGATTAGTAAAATTCGTGGTTGGACCATCAAACACATAATGAGGTTTTATGAACCACGAATTAAACAAATCTAACGAATGGCTAACGCATACAACATTCGTGAGATTAGTAAGATTAGTGGTTAAAACAACAAACGCATCATGAAAATACTTCTTCTCCTGTCCCGTTGCGACCAGACGGGAGTGACGACCCATACCCTCGACCTCACAGAGGCGTTGGTTGGGCAAGGACACGACGTGACGGTGCTTGTCGGGAAGACGAAGGGTGCAGACGCTCCTGAAAGCGAGATGCTCTACGGAAAATTCGTGAAGACGGGAGCCACCATCGTGCCTTATCACATGCCAGAGGGCAACTCGATGATGGGGAAGGTCAAGTCGGTATGCTCCATCGTTGCGTATCTGCTTTGTCATCGCTACGACGTCCTGCATGTGCAGTCGCCCTACCTCTCGTTCATCCCCTGGCTGTTGCGCAGGAAGTTCGTTTCCACCTTGCACGTCACCGACCTCGTGCGCTGCTTCTATTACAAGAACGCCACGCACCTGATAGCCATCAGCAGGGAGACGAGAGATTTCGCCAAGCAGTTGTACGGCTACCGTGACGAGGACATCACCATCGTACACCATGGCGTGTCACGTCGTTTCGCCACACTCCTCTCCGACGAGGAAAAGGCGGAAACGAAGAAGACGCTTGGCATTCCCGAGGGAAAAGTCATCGTGGGGCTGGTAGGCAGCGTGGAGCGCCGTAAAGGACACGACGTGCTGCTTGCCGCCGTGCGCCAAATGCCGCAGGCACTGCGCGACCGGGTTCACATCGTGTTCCTGGGTAGTTCGAAGGACGGCAGGACGGTAGACTGGTTGAATGGCGAGATAGAACACTCTGGACTGAAAGCGCAGGTGTCATGGTTTCAGTACCAGCCGCCGGAGAAGTTTTACAAAGTTTTCGACATCTTCGCCCTCCCCTCACATCAGGAAGGTTTCGCATTGGTGGTCTTGGAAGCCATGCTGAGCGGTTGTTGCGCGGTGCGCAGCAACACCGAGGGCGCTTACGAACAGATAGAAGACGGCAAGAGCGGCTTCATCTTCGAGGATGGAGACGTCAGCCAATTGAGCGGCATCCTGTCACGGTTGGTCGAAGACACGGATTTGCGTAAGAAAGTGGCAAGGGTCGGACGTGAGAAGGCTCTGCGTGAGTTCACGTCCGATGTGATGGCACGCAATACCGTGGAGGTATATAATATAATAAGGTAAGCGATGACGATAATTTGTTTCGACCTCGACGACACGCTTTATAAAGAAATTGATTACTTGCGGTCGGCTTACCGCGAGATTGCCCTCCACGCCGTGCAAGGCGACCGAAGGTTGGCGGAGACGGCATATGGCGAGATGCTGGAAACTTATAAAAACGGTGGCAACGCCTTCCTTCGGCTTAATGAGTTGCTTGGGGCAGATACACCTGTCGGCGAATATCTCGCAATATACCGCGCCCATCGTCCCAATATCCACCTTGATGGAGAAACGGTGGAGACGCTTGATACACTTAAAGCGGCAGGTTGCACGCTCGGACTGATAACCGACGGCCGATCCGTGCAGCAGCGCAACAAGATAGTCGCCCTGGGCTTGAACCGCTGGATAGCCGAGGAGGACATTATCATAAGTGAGGAGATAGGCAGCGAGAAACCTTCAGAAGCCAATTACCGCCGCGTGATGGAACGACATCCCGATGCGGAGCGGTTCATTTATGTAGGCGACAACCCCATAAAAGATTTTGTCGCACCCAACCGCTTAGGCTGGGAAACAGTGTGCTTTCTAGACAGCGGCGAGAACATACACCCGCAGGATTTTTCGAAAATAGAGGAGCAATATCTGCCATTATATAAGGTAAAATCATTGAAAGAATTGGAAAAACACGTCTTTTGATGGTACAAAGGTGCAATAAATGCAGCATTCGTAAGTCAGAAAAGGAAAAAATGACTAATTTTGAACCTTAGTAAGTTGTGCTTAATCTACTACAAACATAAGGCATGGCATGCATATAAAAATGAAAAAAGATTCTATTTTGACAAAAATGGCAGAAAGAAAAAGAATATTGCTCTGTCTTGCTCACATGAGCGGCAACGAGCAGAAATACATTAAAGAGGCATTCGACACAAATTGGGTGGTGCCGCTCGGTCCTAACGTAAACGCTTTTGAAGAAAATCTTGAAACTTTTCTTGGTTGCGACAGCCATGTAGCTGCCCTTTCGGCAGGCACGGCAGCAATACACCTCGGACTGGTGATGCTCGGGGTAGGGAAGGGCGACGAGGTTATTTGTCAGAGCTTCACCTTCTCCGCCTCCGCCAATCCTATAGTATACCAAGGTGCTACACCCGTTTTCGTGGACAGCGAGCCGGGTTCGTGGAACATGTCGCCCGAACTTCTTGAGGAAGCCATCCGCGACCGCATGGCAAAGACGGGCAAGAAGCCAAAGGCAATCGTAGCAGTACATCTATATGGCATGCCAGCGCAGCTTGACGAGATTCTTGAGGTGGCAGTGCGTTATGACATTCCCGTATTGGAAGATGCCGCCGAGGCGCTTGGCTCAGAATACAACGGCCGGCAGTGCGGCACCTTCGGACAGTTTGGCGCACTCAGCTTCAACGGCAACAAGATGATAACCACGTCGGGCGGCGGAGCAATAGTCTGCCACAGTGCCGACGACAAGAAGCGTGCCACGTTCTTCGCAACGCAGGCGCGTGAACCGTTCCCTTACTATCAGCATGAACATATCGGTTATAACTACCGCATGTCGAACATCTGCGCAGGAATAGGGCGCGGACAGATGACGGTGGTTGCCGAACACATAGCTCATCATCGCCACACGGCAAGTCTTTATGCCAAGCTGCTTGCCGATGTTGACGGCATTACCCTGCACACCAATCCTTCAGCAAAACAACATAGTAACTTCTGGCTCAATACGATAACTCTTGACGGGAATATATTTCCTTTAGACTGCGACACGTTGCGCTGCCGCCTCGACGAGAAAGGTATTGAGAGCCGACTGTTGTGGAAACCGCTCCACTTGCAACCCGTGTTCAGCGGATGCCCGGCATACGTAAACGGTGTTAGCGAAGAGCTCTTCGGCAAGGGATTGTGTCTGCCCAGCGGACCGATGGTGAGCGATGATGATTTGGAATATATAGCAGGGGAGATAAAGGCATGTTGCACAAAAAAATAATAAACTGGTATCTCTCCCGCGACTCTTTGCCTTACTGGTATGTGCTGGGGGGCGATAGCCTTATCGTTATACTCTCCGGCGTTATGGCGTTTGCTGCCAACCACGGCCCGTCGCAAACCTTGGGTCATTTGGGCATACTCCTTTTCACTCTCGTTGCCTGCTTGCCGTGCTATTATATTGGCTTCCGCTTGGAGCATACCTATAGTGGCATAATACGCAAGAGTACCTTCGCCGACCTAGCCCGCCTTTCTGTGGCACTCGTCATAGGCTTGGTCATCGTTTCGCTAATTCGTTTGTATCTTCCAACAGAAACATTCTTGCAGCAAATAAGGTTCCGCGACCTTATACTGCAAGTGATTCTGTCGATAATACTGATGGCAGGCATGCGCGTGTCGATAAAGATATTCTACGACCGCTACATAAAGAACCATATGGGTATTTATGGTCTGGGCAGCGACAAACTGCTGGACATAGAGATGAAAGACCTTTTGCCGCGCGAACCAATCATGGTCGACACGGAACTGATTCGCACTCAGATGAAAGGCAAGTGTATCATGGTGACTGGAGCCGCGGGAAGCATAGGGTCGCAGTTGGCAAAGATACTCACTAAGTTCGAACCCAGCCGTCTTGTGCTTATCGACCAGGCGGAGACACCGTTGCACGATGTGCGCTTGTGGATGAAGGAAAACCATCCCGAGATTGAATCCCAGACCATAGTGTCGAACATCTGTCACGGGCACCGTATGGAAAAGATATTCTCGGAAACTCATCCCGACATAATATTCCATGCTGCAGCATACAAACACGTGCCAATGATGGAGGACAACCCAGTGGAGAGCATCCTCAACAATGTTGACGGCACGCGGAAGATTGCCGACCTCGCCGTGAAATACGGGGTGGAACGCTTCGTTATGGTTAGCACCGACAAGGCGGTGAACCCAACTAACGTGATGGGATGCTCAAAGAGAATCTGTGAGATATACTGCCAGTCGCTCACGGGGAAGACGCAGTTCATAACAACTCGTTTCGGGAACGTGCTGGGCAGCAACGGTTCCGTAATACCTATTTTTCGCGAACAGATACGTCAGGGAGGACCGGTGAAGGTCACTCATCCCGACATACAGCGTTTCTTCATGCTTATCCCCGAGGCTTGCATGCTTGTTCTCGAAGCTGCTACGATAGGCAAGGGCGGACAGATACTCGTTTTCGATATGGGTAAGCCTGTGCGCATCTACGACTTGGCGAAGCGCATGATAAGTTTGAGCGGACATACCGACGTGGAGATAGAAATATCGGGTCTGCGTCCAGGCGAGAAGCTCTACGAAGAAGTGCTCAACGACGAGGAGACCGTTTTGCCCACAACCCACAGGAAGATAAAATGCGCCAAGGTGCGCGAATACGAAAAGGACGAGGTGGAGACGAAAATCAACCGTTTGATAGAGGTGGCACGCACCTATGACGAGAATCAAACAGTGCGTCTGATGAAAGATCTTGTGCCGGAATATATAAGTCAAAACTCGAAATATTGCGCCTTCGACAAGTGATTTCCACTGAAATGTGTCAAAAAAACTACCTTTTATAGAAATAATTGAAAAATATTGAAAGGGTTTTATCATATTATTCGTACTTTTGTCGTATACTTCGAATTACGGCTTGTTGCGTAATGCAGTAGCGGAACAGGCTTTTATGATACATCTTTGGGCTGCAGACATATTGAAAGATTAAATATTAGCGTACGTTATAAAATTATGAAGAAGAATTTGTTAATGTTGTTTTCGTTGGCTTTGCTGTCGTCTACGGCTACATACGCGCAACGTGACAAGTACAAGGACTATCCGATTATCTACACAGACACAGTAGACTATACGGCTCCTACGCAGGTAACGCTGCAGACGGACACCGTGTTCGACCCGATGCGCGTTGTTACCAACCGCTTCGGTAAAAACTGGTTCGTGTTCGGTACGGTAGGTGCCCACTCTTTCCGTGGAGACTTTAGTAACACGGGAAAATTCTGGGGCACAGTTTCGCCGGACTGGAGCTTGGGTGTTGGTAAATGGTTCACACCGGGTATAGCCCTAAAGTTGGAGTTCATTAAGTCTAACTCTCGAGGTTATACCGAATATCTTACGGGCCACTATGGTTACGGTGACGTGAAG
>CAVGKZ010000104.1:0-4668 GCA_963630025.1 bacterium
GCCGTCATACGCCACGAAGCCACCTTGTCGGCCTTGTCGGTGCCATGCTTGTAGTGGTAGTATTGTGCCGTGTGGTGTCCCTGCATCATCATCGGCACCGCACCGAGCAACGCGCCCATGGTGGCACAACCAAGCCAGATGTCGACATGGTTCTGCAAGTCGGTCATGTCGTCCCATGCGTCACCGGCATGCCCTGTCAAGGCATCAAACAGCGAACCCTCGTACTCCTCCAGTGCCTCCCCGGGCAAACCGTTGTAGCCGCCAGTTTCAAGAAGACGGCTATATTGCTTGTACCACTCCTTGTTGCCGATATTCGTCATCGCACCCGACAGCTTGCTCAGTCCTATCTTCTCCAGTCCTTTCTTCACCATGCCGCCCACACCGGGGATGAACTCGCCGAACATCTCCGAACCGTTCTCCCTCGTCTGCTGACGCTCGGCTTCAACAAATGCAGGAAGCAGCCCCATGGCGTTCTCCACCTTGTAGTTGCCCTTGTCGTCAACAGCGACATTGCCCGAAGCCAGCGTGCCCATGGCCGCAGCCGTCCGGCCTATGCCCGTCGTGTTGCTCACGTATGCACCTGCCGTGTGAGCGCCGAGCAGCACGCCGGTCGCCTTCAGTGTCTTGCGCACCACATTGTTCTTCCACAACTGTGCGGCCTCCTTGCCGGTCACCTTGGCTATGCCCTTGGCCATTCCCTTTGCCGTGCCGCGCATCACGCTTTTCGCCAAAGTGCTCGCACCCGGGTTCAGCATCAG
The DNA here is from genome assembly GCA_963630025.1 of bacterium. Classification (GTDB taxonomy): domain Bacteria; phylum Bacteroidota; class Bacteroidia; order Bacteroidales; family Bacteroidaceae; genus Prevotella. The sequence goes on from CAVGKZ010000104.1 coordinate 759, forward strand.
GTCTTTCATGAAGTCAAGCGAGTTGGCGGTCATGCCGCCTGCCCTTGCCCATGCCCCATAGTCACCGCCATACATTCCCTGCACGGCCTCGTCCGTCGCAAAGTTCTTCAGCACGGCCTCGGCAGTCTCCTCCTCCTTCGTCAGAGGCTTGCCTTCCGCACGCTTCCTGTTTATGCTGTCAATATGCTTGGAAGCCCGTTGCAGAGCTGTCGCGTCACGCATCTCGCTCATGCCGTCAGTAAACGTGTATCCGTTCAATGCCGTAGTGCCAAGCGAATGCCAGAAGCTGTTCATCTGGTTGTTCTTCTTGTCCTCCAGCAGTTGGATGGTCTGATGGTTCTTGCGTGCAGCCGCCATGAGCTGCATGTACTCGTCGTCGTTGTCATACTTCGACATCCTCGCATCCAGCTCTCCCACCGGACCTGCACCGGGTGTCATGGCCGCTGCCGCCTCGCGCATGAAGTCGTTGAAACGCTGGTGAGGACGTTCGTCTATCTCCTCCATGCGTTTCTTCATCGCCTCGTCCAGCCTGTCACGCTCCGCGTATGCGTCACGCAAATGACCGTTCACACTCATGCTGTCTTTATACTCGTCAATGGCGTTCTGCTCCAAGTCAGCCGCAGCCCTGTTGTTGTACTCGTTGCCGCTCTCGGTGATGTACGTCTGCTCCATCTTCCCAGTCCGGGCGTTGAACTTCGGCTTCTTGGCAACAACCCGGCTGTTCTGTCCCAACCTCACGCCATTGTTGCTACCGCCAAGCGAAACACGAGGCACATTCAGTCCCATGTTCGACTTGGCGAAGTCCATGCGGTTGTTGGCACGTTCGAGCGACGCTTGCACACCTTCTCGCATCTGCTGCACTTGGTCAATCATCGCCTGTCGCTGTGCCGGGGTGAGCGGCTGGTCTTTCTTCGGCTGTGATTGTGCAGGAGCCGCTTGCGCTGCCGGCTTCTGTTGTTGTGATGCAGCAAGAGCGGTTGTCTTTGGTGCCGCCGTTGTCGTTGTCTGAGGCTTCACCGCGTGCAGTCCCAGTCGCTTGCTGAATTCCTCATACGTTGGGCTTTCCACCGCTCCGTCAGCCTTCAGTGCGTTGTAAAGCTGCAAACGGTTCTGATAACCCTCCTTGCCGGGAGCGAGCATCTTGCTGCGGAAATTCTCACGGCTCTTGCTGACCGCACCGTCTTTCTTCAGTGCGTCATACAGTTGGTCTATTTTATCGTATGGCATATCTTATAATCCTAATCCTTTAGTGTGAGTATATGAACCCGGACGTCTCGGGTAACCGCCCTGCTTCGTGGTAGTAACAGTAGAAGACTTCCTTACAGGTTTGCCTTTCGCGTCTTTCACAACCTTGCCACGGTTCGTTACATCGCTCTCAGTCGTACGTGTCGATGTGTCGTCTGTCTCCTCAAACGTGCCGTGCTGCTTGGCATAAGTCACTGCGGCATCCTTGGTGCGGAATGGATGTTCCTTGCCATTCTCGTCCCATGCAGAGAACTCTTTCACGTTGGATCGGTTGTGCGCCGCAGCCGAAGCGTAAGAGTTCGTTGCAGCAGCCTTCTGTGCCACGCCCCGTGCCTTCTCGGTCTCAACCTTTGCTGCATAGAGTTCCGGCGCAGTCTTTGCCTCTGCCTCAGCCGTAATGGCCTCCTGCTCGGCTTTCGTGGCCTTGCCTGCTTGCTCACGCTGTTTGTCGGGCTGCAATGCAGCGAGCCAACCGTGTTGTTCCTGTTCGCGCTGAGCCTTTTCCCTTGCGAGTTTCTGCGCCTCTTGCTGTGCCTCCATCTCGCGCAGGGTCTTTGCCCTGTCGTTCTGCAGGTCTCCGATTTTTAGGGAATACTGCAAATACTTGTCGGCGTTCGCCTCACGCTCCTTCTTGGCTTCTTCAAGGCGTTTCTGCAAAGGTGTCTGCTGGCTCATCGTCTGGTGGTTGTACATATTGGGTGCACCTCTTGTCGTGAAGTAGAGGTTGCTCAACGCCATCAAGCCGTCACCCACTGCCGCAATTATCTTTTTCGACTTTTCCTTTCGCTCGCGCTTCTTACGCTCCTCCTCGGTCTCCGGCTTGCTCTTGTTTGCCAAGTCCTGCAAGGTCGCAATCTGCGTGTCATAGCCCATCACCGCATCGGCATTGTTCTGCGGCGACACGCCCACTTGCTTGTCAGCCACTGGCGCAACATCGGTCTGCGGTGTCGGCTTGCTCTCCGTCGGCTCCGGCGTATTCTGCTCTACCCATTCCTGCGAGCCTTTCGGTGCAGGTTCGGGCTGTGGGGCTGCGTCTGCCCACGCTTGCGTACCCTTTGCAGGGGGAGTGGTTTCCTCTCCCTGCTGCTCTGCAAGCCAGTCGGCACTGCCTTTCGGTGGATTTCCTGTGCTCATACTCATTGTAAATTAAGTTAGAAAGGTATGGACGAGGCCGCACCAGCCACGCCCTGCACTGCTCCGGCGATGGCTTGCGCCTTGCCTTGCTCTATCTGGTTCAACTGGTTCACGTAGTTCGCTTCGTTCTGTTGGTACGTCTGCTCGATCTGGTCTTTGCGAGCATCCGCATTGACAGCAATCTGCGACGTTGCGTCCGCCAAGGCTTGGTTGTTGGCGGCTTTGGCTGCTGCCGTACTCTCGTCCGTACCGCCCATGACGGCTTGCGAACCAGCCGCCTGTTGGTTGCGGTTCTTGATGCTCTGCTCCGTCTGGGTGAGTATTCTCTGTGCGTCCGCCCTCTGAGTGGCGTCCTCGTTATATCTGCGGTCGTACCAGTCTTGGTTTTGCTTGCGCTGCGCCTCGATGTTCTTCTTCATCCTGTTCATCGCCTTGCTCGCGCTTATGCCACCGAAGATGCTTCCTGCGGCTCCTACCGCTGCTCCTATCAGTCCCATAATCGTTTATGTTTCAAAAGTTATAATTCGTGCGCTAAATTAATAAGGTATCTTTGCCTCCAACTTTTAACTATTGTATCACAAGCCCGTGGACGCTCCACCAACGTCCACACCTTATATATAAGAGGAGAATATGAAAGGTATGAAGACAGGAGGGCGCAAGAAAGGCACGCCCAACAAGGAGAACCCACTGAAGGGTTTCATCCGTGCCCATTCGTTGAGCTACTTTGAGCCGAAGGAAACGAAGTACGACGGCAAGAAATGCATGATGTCCGAGTTCGAACTTGACATGGCAGAACTCGCCCCGGACGACCGTGTGAATGCCGAGTTGCGCTTGCTCGAGTTCCACACACCGAAGATGAAAGCCGTCGATGTGGATATGTCCGCAAGGGTCAATGTCCGCACCATCGAGGACAAACTTTCTGTCCTCTGCGGAAACGACACCGATGACGACGACGACGACTGACTCCCACCGTCTACCGCATCTACTTTTAGAGACTGAATTGTGATTATTTTTGCACTCATAGTTTAGCGACCGGTCCGTGAGGATAGGTCGCTATTTTTGGGCCATTATAAAACCTCCACAAAACCCTAAACGCCATTTTCAAAAACCTCAAAGAAACCCCAAGGGGTTTTATTTCAAAACCCTAACAAAACCCTAAGGGGTTATAAAACAAAACCTCAAGGGGTTATAAAAATGGCCTAAAAATAACCCTTTTTTATTGCGTTTTTACCTTGGCACTTTTAGAAAACTCGTTGAAAAAGGGTTATTCAAACTCCTTGAAAAGCGATAAACAATGAACGAAAAACTACAACTTCGTTTCTTGCTTATTTTCAATGATTTACGTACAAAATAAAAACCTCAACAAAACCCCAACAAAACCCAAAGGGGTTTTTAAAATGCAGAAAACTCAAAACCCTACCAAAACCCCAAGGGGTTTCTCGCGCGCGTAATACTATATTCCTTACGTCATATAGTATTATATGGAGTAAGGAATAAGGAATAATATTCTACTCCTTACGTCGTAGAATAT
>CAVGKZ010000105.1:0-4224 GCA_963630025.1 bacterium
TCTCCACACGGTTCACCACAGCTCTGACTATGTCGCCCTTGTGAAAGAAGTCGCCCGGTATCTGCTGGTTCTTGGGCAAGAGCAGTTCGTTGCCCTCGTCGTCAATGAGAAGCATCTCGTTTTTCCATATCTGGTAGACTTCAGCACTGACCACCTCGCCCACGCGGTCCTTGTACTTGTTGTAGAGGGCATCGTGTTCCAGTTCGAGTATTTTTCCAGCCAAGGTCTGCCGCAGGTTGAGTATGGCCCTGCGCCCGAACTTGGCAAAGTCAATGCGCTCGCTGACATCTTCGCCTATCTCGTAGTCATCCGCTATCTTGCGCGCTTCGCTGAGCGAAATCTCGCGGTTGGTGTCCGTCACCTCGCCGTCAGCCACCACCACACGGTTGCGGTATATTTCGCAGTCGCCCTTGGCCGGGTTCACGATGACATCGTAATTGTCGTCCGAACCGAACATCTTGGCTATCACACCACGGAAGCTCTCTTCCAGCACGCTCACCATGGTGGCGGCGTCAATGCTTTTGGTTTCCTTAAACTCTGCGAAAGTGTCTATAAGACTCACTGTGTCTGTATTTTTCTTTGCCATTGTATAGTATGTATTTTTTCTTTTCCTGTTTCCTGTTGCCAAGGCAAGGCCGTCCGTACCCGACACCGGACCCGGTGCGGTAGCCCCCGCCTAAAACTTTATGACAGCTCTGGTTTCCCTTATGTCCGCAAACGTCAGCGGAGTGTCCACGTCGACCATCTTGGTCCGCTTGGCACCATCCGGCTTGACCTTTGTCCTGACCGAAACCACGACGCCGCTGTCGTCCACTGATTTCAGGATACCCTTCAGCTTCCTTCCGTCAACCAGCACCGTCTCGACCTCCGTGCCGACATTGTTGTCGTACTGCTGGCGCACCTTGAAAGGCTGGCCTATGCCCGCACTGCCCACTTCCAGCTCGTAGTCCTCAACATCCCTGTCAAGGTTTGCCTCGATAAACTTGCTGAGTTCCACACAGTCGTCAATCCAGACTCCCTCCTTGTGGTCTATCTCCACCACGATGCGGTCATCGTCCGAAACGGTCAAATCGGCAAGAAAATAATCCTTGCCGTCCAACCATTGGTTTACAAGGTGTCTAACCTTTTCCTTCTCTATCATTCTTCAGTCGCTAAAATCAAGTCCAACCCGACAGCGTTTGCAGGGCTCTCCATTCCGGCGGGTTTCTCTTATAACCGAAAGTGAGAAGTCCAACCCTGTGGACCTCTCACTCACCCAGTGTACGGCAAAATTACTACAATATTTTTTCTCTGCCCAACAAAAGACGTTTTTTTTGGTGCAGCAGCCAATGTTGTCCTAAATATTTTCAATAAAAAAACGAAAAAGGAAGTAATGCTAAGGCAGAAATTTCTACCTTAGCAAAGAGAACCACCTCTTTTACTTCCTTATGGCAAATATAACACTTTTCGCTCAGGCAATCGGCAAACTCCCCAAAGAAAGCATCAGAAAAATCATCCGTGAAGAAAAGACAGACAAGCACTGCAAAGGCTACGACACCTGGAGCCAGTTCATAAGCATGATGTTCTGCCAGTTCTCGGGATGCGACTCGGTGCGGGACATTTCAAACGGGCTGAATTCAGCCAACGGCAACTTGAACCACCTCGGGATCTGCCGTGCTCCCTCAAAATCGACCGTGGCATACCAAAATGCCAACAGGAGCAGCACTGTATTCCAGCGTATATTCTATGCCTTGGTCGCTTGTTTCGGACAGCAGGCGGCATACGGGCGCACTAAATTCCGTTTCAAGATGCCAGTCAAGCTGTTGGACTCGTCAACCATTACGCTGACCATGTCGCTCTATGAATGGGCGCACTACACTACAAAGAAAGGTGCGGTGAAGATGCACACGCTGCTTGACAACGACAGCCTTCTTCCAGAGTTCGTGAATGTTACAGATGGCAAATGCGGGGATAACAAGGGCGCATTCAACATCCCAATTTCATCTCATTCAGTGGTCGTCGCAGACCGGGGCTATTGCGATTTCTCTCTTCTTGACAATTGGGACAGCAGAAATGTGTTTTTTGTCGTCAGACACAAGGACAACCTGCTTTACACACAAATCAAAGAACTCCCACTGCCCGAAAAATCTGCGCAGGATGTGCTCATTGACGAGATTATAGAGCTTACGGGCACGCTGACAAGGGGAAAATACGCCAAACCGCTCAGACGCATAGCAGTCTGGAATGACGAGCATGGCTATGTGGTGCAGCTGCTTACCAACAATTTCAAGTTGGCCGCTTCCACGATAGCGAAACTCTACAAAGCGAGGTGGATGATTGAGGTGTTCTTCAGAAACATCAAACAGTTATTGAAAATAAAGAGTTTCATTGGCACATCGCAAAATGCTGTTGAGACGCAGATATGGACAGCATTGTCAACGATGCTGTTGCTTTGCTGGCTTAAACACATAGCCAAGTATAAATGGGGGCTTGCAAATCTTGTCGTATCGCTCAGGCTGAATACATTCACAAAAATAGAACTCGATAAGTGGTTGAACGAGCCGTTTACGCCTCCGCCAGAGAAAATGGAAGAGTGATAAATGGGCAACAAAAAGATTTTGAGGGGTTGAGTTCTCTAACAACCTCACTTTCTTCATGCCCGTAATTTATTTAGGACAACATTGCTGTTTTTCAATATTGTTCCGATCAGACAGCAAATCAAGAAACAAAACCACACAGACAACAGCCCATGGATGCCGCGCCTGCTCCAAGATACAGCAGACACGGCTGATGCGGCTACCCGCATCAACCCGTGACAGGAAAAAGGAATGCGCAACAGTACCCGAACCTATTCCGTGTACTCCTTGCCGTCAACGCTCAGCACTCGGGCCTCGCCCTGTCCCGGAAGCGGTTCGTATACGACAACTTCAACCTTTCTCTTGTCCTTGCCGACACACTCGTAGCGGTAATTGGTACCCGCCACCACCTGTCGCGAGACTTTGAGCGGTTTCAGTTGCAGGTCACCATGCTTCAGGACAACAGCCTTGAAGAGGGAGTCCTCCTCCGCTGTCAGTTTTGTGCTTTTGCCAAACGCACCGGCCATCTGACGGCTACTGACGCTGGCGCACGACACCATCCCGAATGCCATGATTGCCAGAATAAAAGCCTTGGATACATTCATCTTCATGAGAATAAGCGTTTTATGTTAAAGTTTTCCTGCGGTGCACCCTGACAGATGACACCGCTGCACTAATTTTTGGGTTGCTTGAAAAGGTTCACTATCGTTTGGCTTGCCAGACGGAACGCCGCTGCCGAAGCGGAGACAACGGGTATCACCTGTTGCCCGACCTGCTCACCTATTGTCTGGTATATCGGCACGGGATGTGCCGAGGCATCGCTCTCCGTTATCACTTTAAGCCCGGCGTGCACAATCTCCACCTTGATTACACTCGTGGTTTTCATGGGGTCGCCGTCACAGTGCACCACACCGGGCTGCTCCCTGATGACTGTCAGCTTGTTCGTGCGGAATGTCTTGATGTGTTTCGCCCCCTTCTTGAATTTCCCGTTGAAGAGCATATAGGCCATTGATGCTGCCTCTATCAGGGGGAACGGCTCAATGACCGTAACGTCCATCAGACCGTCGGTCATTGAAGCCTCCGGTGCTATATAAGCGTTGTTGCCGTATTGCGACGCATTGGCCAGAGCTATACAGAACGCCTTGTAGGTACGCTCCACCTTGTTGTCTACAATCGTGTAGGCTTCGGGCTTGTATTTCGCCAACCCTGCCAGCACATTCTCGATATAAGTCTTGAGCCCCCTCCTGCTTGAAGAGGAAAACTTGTAGCTCACGTCCGCATCATAGCCCATGCCGCAAGTGCAGAAGAAAGGCCGGTTGTTTATCCGCCCGTAGTCAATGGATATGCTGTTGCCGGCGCGAACAAGCTCCAGAGCTTTGCGGAAATCCATTGGAATCTGCAGATGACGCGCCAGCCCGTTGCCCGAACCGCAAGGCACAATTCCAAGGGATGTCCCCGAATGGAGCAGCGAACGGGCAACCTCGTTGACAGTTCCGTCTCCACCCACGGAAACCACCGTGTCTATGCCGTTTTCCACTGCCATGGCGGCCAGCACGGCACCATGGCCGGCATATTCCGTGTGGCATATCCGGCAGTCATACAAGTCGGGAGACAGAATCTCGCCAACCGTGCCGGCGATGCTGTCTTTCGGTATGCCTCCCGAAACAGG
>CAVGKZ010000106.1:0-3668 GCA_963630025.1 bacterium
CCTTTTCAGACTAACAAAGATTTTTGCTTAATCCACACGCTTTTGCAGGTGACCCGAACGTTCGCCATAGAGGACGCCCAAAACGTGAGCGTCATAGGCCGGGGCATAGCCCGTCCGGCTAACGGCTACGAGGGTTGCCATGTCCATCGGTCGCGGAACGTGGTGATAGACGGCCTCACGGTCAACACGTGTCCCATTGGCGGTAGCGACGGAGTGACGCTTCGCGACGTGCGGAGCATCTCCTTCCCGGCTTGGGGCGACGGTCTGAATGTCTTCGCTTCGCAGAATGTGCTCTACGACCGAGTGTTCTGCCGCAACAGCGACGACTGCACTACGGCCTATGCCACGCGCAAAGGCTTCATGGGCGACTGCCGCAACGTGACCATGCGCAACTCTACGCTTTGGGCCGACGTGGCCCATCCTATATTCATAGGCCTCCACGGCAATGCGGAGCGAGGCGACACGATAGAAAACTTGCGCTACGAGAATATCGACATACTGTGCCAGAGTGAGCAGCAGGTTGACTATCAGGGTTGCATGGCAATAAACTGCGGCGACAACAACCTCGTTCGCAATGTGACTTTCAGCAACATACGTGTGGAACAGATACGCCAAGGTTCGCTCTTGCAGGTGAAAGTGGGCTACAACCGCAAGTACTGCACCGCCCCCGGGCGCGGTGTGGAAAACGTGACGTTCCGCAACGTGCGCTATAACGGCGAGCAACCCTACCTCTCCATCCTTTCCGGCTACGACAGCACGCGTAGCGTTCGTGGCGTAACCTTTGAAGGCGTGAAGATAAACGGCCGGCTGCTTCACGACAAAATGGAGGGCAAGCCCGCGTGGTACAGCACCGCCGACTATCTGCCGATGTATGTCGGTACGCACGTAGACGGGGTTGTGTTCCGGGAAAATTAGGATAAAGAAAATCGGCACAGACAAAAGAGCCTATGCCGATTGCAAGAATTTCAGAAGTTTTCGCCAAGTTAGTAATGTTTGAACATTACTAAGTCTCCTATTTCACTGTCGTGCTCTCCAGTTTGAAGCGGTAGGGCAGTTGGTCGTCGGTAGACTCCTTGTCGTCCCACGGGCTGAAGCGGTATGCTGTGGGCGAGCCTTGCACCACAAGCCACAGACGCTGGGTGTCTTCAGGCACGGTAAACTCCACGTCGGTGGCGAGGCTGCTGCCACCCGAGGCTGAGATATAGCTGGCGTCGCCGTATACGCGCTCTCCGCCGCTCTTCAGAGCCACAAAGCCGCAGGCCCAGCCCTCATTGCCCTTCATGTCTGTCGTGTTATACACCTTTACGGTGTCCACCGCCTTGCCGTTGCCGTCAATCTGTATGCCAGGGTCGGCGGCCAGCAGCGCGCTACCCACGGGCAGTCCCTCCACGTGTGCCGTTATCTTTGTTCCTGCCGCAGGTATGGTCAGCGGCACGGCATTGAAGCCTGTAGGTGCGGGGCAGTTGGAGTAGGCCACCTGATGCCAACCGTCGCCGCAGTCAAGCAGCGTCGTGGTGTAGGTGTCGTACTGGTTTGTCACCCGTGACTTGATGGCCTTGAAGTCGAACGTCACGCAGCGTTGGGCATAGTCGAACAGCAGCTGGCGCACAATGGAGTAGTTGTTGTCGCAGAACAGTCGCGTGTAGGCCATGATGCAATCCTCGGGATACTGGCTCTCGTTCCATATCTTGCCGATGGTGCCCATGCCGCTGCGGTCGGTGAGGTAGTATTGTAGCCAATAGCTGGCATAACGCTGCCACTCGTTCTCGAAGTGGCGGTGATGGTTGGCTTTCCAATAGGCGAAGTGCCAGGTGGTGAGGGCTTCCTCAGGATAGTCCTGGAAACTCTGCCACTGGGCGCACTGCTCCCAAAAGCCGTTGCCGCCGTTGGATCCGGGCAGTCCGTAGCGGAAACCCGACTTGTGGTCGTTGGCGCGGCCCCGGTAGACGTTGTCGCAGTAGGTCTGGTATTGGAACGTGTGGCCTATCTCGTGGCCTATGGTGGAGCCTACGGGTTGGCAGGTGGTCGGGTTTATCCATAGCGCGCCAATCTTGTCGTCATAGCCGGAGCCGGTAGCGAGCCATTCCGTCTGATACCGCAGGTATATCTCCATCTTGTAGCGGTCCAGTTGCGAGCGGCCGCTGTCTGTTTCCACCATGTGCAGCGTCTCCACATTGGTGGTGTAGAAGCGTTCGGCCTTGTCGAGCAGGTCGTCGATGTCCACACGGAGGTTTGACGGCACCTTGCCCGACTTTGGATTGTCGCCAAACTCCTTTGCCCAGAACACGATGAAGTGTTCGCTCTCCTTGCTCCGCTTGAACGACCACTGGCTGTCGGCGTCCATGAAGTCCATGGAGCTGAACTCCGAAGGCTGATACACTATGCGTCCGGGATTGCGGAACATCAGCACGCCCGGCTGCTTGTCGATTATGCTCGTCAGATAGTAGTCGAAATATCCCTTCTCCTGACTCGTCGTGTAGCACCTCACCACGGGCATGGTGCGGCTTGAGCGAAACTCCAGCGAGTCGTAGCCGCTCGTGTCTAGCAGTTTGCGGTTGGCCAGAAAACGATTGTCATAGCGAATCCACAGTCCGTCCTGTCCGTATGCCGGGGCGATGTCGCCCTGAACGGTCATGCCGGCCACGGCCAGCAAGGTGCAAAATAATGTCTTTTTCATCTTACCACCACCTTTCTCTTACCTATTATGTATAGTCCCTTGGGCAGTTGTCCGTTGGGGGTGTCCACTCGCCGTCCGTCAAGGGTGAATACACTCCCGTTGTCTGTGACTTTCCTGTCAGTGGCTTTCACCTCGTCAATGCCGTCCACAGTCTCTGTGCGCTTCTCAAAGCGTATGCCCTCAATGTCGGCGAGGGCTATGCTGCGGTAGTTCACCTTCATTATGCCATCGGCCACGTAGACCATTGGCAGACGAAACGAACCGTCGAGCTTGGTTATGTAACTCTTGTTTTCGGTGGTTGTGGTGGTCATGTAGAACACGTTCACCTCTTCCGCACTGCCCCTTGTGGGCGTCGACAGCGCAAGCAATGCGCCTGCCGATAGCAGAAACAGTCGTCTGGTTGTCATCTTTATGTTATTACTTGTGTATTAGGTTAGCGTCAATACGTCCGGCCAAAACCTCCGGTACGCTCATGTGCAAAGGTAATGTTTTTATGACAAAAGAGCAATAAATAAGGGTGGAAATATCCTTGTCGAATGCGCATGGCGTAAAGGGTGGTTCTATAAATTAACTTTGGCAAATTGTGAGTCTATTTTTGTGGACAATGTGTCTGTGAGTGAAAGAGTATAGCGAGCTATACGACTGAACGAACAGACAGATTGGACCGAAAAGAGACCACAAGATGACAAAACGTAAATCACCAAACATTAAACAAAATTACGGTGGTAATTTATAGAACCACCCTAAAGATAAATATGCGGTCTTGCGAAGTGTTTTACATCCTCGTGAAAACGTCTGAAAACGGAGGCAAAAAAGATTGCATCGATTTTTGCCGAAAATGTATGCAATCTTTGGCGAAAATCGATGCAATCTTTGGCAAAGACCGATGCAATCTTTTTGAGCGGCAATATTGCCAGCAAATGCGTCTTCAATCTTTTTTAGTAATGTTCAAAGAATAAGTTCCTCAAGTTTGTCCTGTATTTTTAGGCGG
>CAVGKZ010000107.1:0-3169 GCA_963630025.1 bacterium
AGGGCGCAGAGCGTGGCGGCGTATAAAGCGCTGAGCGAGGAGGCGTAAAGCGGAAAGCGAAGCGCGCCAAAGCGGGAGCGAAGCGACAAGACGAAAAGAACGGGCGTCACCGGCGCAAGCCGGTCGGAAAAATTTGAGAAATCCGAGGCTTATGGCCGGTGGCGCTTGAACGGCGGTTGAACGGCGGTCAAAGACACGGTGGAGGGCAGAGTTTGGGCAGAATATGAGTAACTTTGCACTGAAAGAAGAAAGGCGGCGTTTCCCAATGGGCCGTGTGGTCTATCGCGGGTACAACAATGCGAACGCGAATGGCGGTGTGTCGAATGCGAATGCGAATAACGATGCTTCGAACGCGAATGCGAATGTCGGCTCGCGTCTGGACAACTAAAAGAAAAGAACTATATCGGCGTACAACGATGGGGACGTGCTCCCCAAGGTGGTGCCGAGGGAAACAAGCCACAGCAAAAGCATTGCACGGGCAATGGAAAGCTGAAACATCAAGTGCTGGGCAATAGGGTTTGGTAGGCCGGAGGCGGTTCGAAGAAGCTTGGCCCGGGAACAGGAAGGCCCTTATCTTCCCCAAAAAAGACAAAAAGACCGATGCGCAGAGAAGGACACATCATGGAGGAGGTGACGGCCTGGAGCAACATGCAGGAGGCTTTTGACGCCGTGCTTCGCGGCACGAAACGCAAGACCTGCCGACAAGGCCGCTATCTACTGGAACACCGAGAAGAGACAATAGCCGAACTGACGGCACAGCTGAAGGACGGCTCGTTTCGGCTGGGTGGATACCATGAGCGCGTGATCTGCGAATACGGCAAAGAGAGGCATCTGCAGATACTGTCGATGAAAGACCGCATGGCGGTGTATGCGGTGATGAACGTGGTGGACGAGCATCTGCGCAAACGCTTCATCCGTACGACGGGAGCGAGCATCAAGGAACGCGGTACGCACGACTTGATGAAATGCGTGAAACGTGACTTGCAGGCTGACCCAGAGGGGACGGCTTACTGCTACAAGTTTGACGTGAGAAGATTCTATGACAACGTGAAGCCGGAGTTCGTGATGTGGTGCTTCCGCAGGGTGTTCAAAGACGAGGTGCTGCTGACACTGCTTGACCACTTTCTGCATTTGCTACCCAAGGGCATCAGTTTCGGACTGCGGAGTTCGCAAGGGGCAGGCAACCTGCTGTTGTCCGTATTCCTGGATCACTATCTGAAGGACGAGTGCGGCATTAGGTATTTCTACCGATACTGCGACGACGGCGTGGTGCTGGCAAGGACGAAGGCAGGGCTTTGGATGGTGCGCGACATCGTGCATGAGCGGCTTGGACTGATAGACCTGGAGATTAAACCCAACGAGCGGGTATTCCCAACGGCGGAGGGTATTGACTTCCTTGGCTACGTGATACGCCCCAACTGCACGCTGCTGCGCAAACGCATCAAGAAGAAGTTTGCACGCAAGATGCACGAGGTGAAATCGAGAAGACGACGGCGGGAGCTGACGGCATCCTTCTATGGGATGGTGAAGCACGCCGACTGCAACAATTTGTTTAATAAATTAACAGGCAACAAAATGAAATCATTTAAGGATTTGAATGTGGCTTACAAGCCCGAAGACGGCAAGAAGCGCTTCGCGGGTAGTGTTGTAAGCATCCGCGAGTTAGTGAACATCCCCATCGTGGTAAAGGACTTCGAGACGGGCATCAAGACGGAGCAGGGCGAAGACCGCTGCATCGTGGCCATCGAAGTGAACGGCGAGGCGCGGAAGTTTTTCACCAACAGCGAGGAGATGAAGAACATCCTTGCCCAGATTAGAGAAGTGCCGGACGGCTTCCCGTTTGAGACGACCATCAAGACGGAGATGTTTGGCAAAGGTAGAACCAAATACGTATTTAGCTAAGATGAAAAGAGCACAAGGTGGCGCGGAGGTGAAACTGCTGGAATGCGTAAGCCCCGCAAAGAACAAATGGCGCGTCCGCTGGGACGTGCAGCAACGTGACGACGGCTCCACCGACTACATGGAGGTGGAACTGGCACACAAGCCGAGCGGCGAGGAAATAAAGGATCTCGTCAGAACATGGTATAACGAACAGGCGGATGCCGCGATATTGTCGGGATTCAGCTATGAGAATGCGCCAGTGTGGCTCTCGCAGGAGAACCAATACAACTATAAGGCGGCATACGACTTGGCGGTGCAGACGGAGGGCAAGACGCTGCCCGTGACGTTCAAGTTCGGCACAGACGAAGAGCCAGTGTACCGCACGTTTGAAACGCTTGAGGAGATAGCGGACTTCTACACCAAGACAGTGGCATACATACAAGGTGTGCTCGCTGACGGCTGGAAAAAGAAAGATGCGATTGACTTGAGTCTGTACGACGCTTGACGATAATCCTCTCGGGGGAGGATATAAAAAAAGCCCCCGGCCTGTTAATATAGACGCCAATCATTTATTAACAACACACCAGTACGATGCGCAACCGGGGGCGTATACCTCCTGCTGCACCGTACTGGTTTTTCGTTGTCATAAATGATTGGCTATACAAAGGTATAAAGTTTTGTTCGAAATGAAGGTATTTGATATTCTGAATTTTAACCGTGAGCCTCTGAAAAGGCTATTGCAGGCTGGAATCCGTTTGGAAGACGTGGAGTATATTGAACTATACAACGACTACACCACCATGCTCGGCGGTGGCGACAAGGTGTCGTATATCGTGGCAACGCTTGCGGAACGCTATCATGTGAGCGAGCGCAAGGTGTATTCACTCGTGAAAAGATATGGAAGTGAATGTAACTCGCTGATTTTCGGGGGGGGTAAAGATAATTGACATTAAAATGCACTGCATGAGGCTTGCAGTGTGATTCTTTCGTAGCGTTCTTTTATTGATGCGGAAGCAGGGTAACTTTGCCGTATCAAAATAGAAAACGCTATGAACAAATATCATTCATTATTGGGGAAGGTGCTTGCCGATGGCAAGACCCAACAGAACAAGAAAGGCAAGATAAAATACTTGCTCAATGAGCAGTTGACGCTCACACCGGCAGACCTGCTCGACATCTTCGAGAGCCACGGCATAGCCCGAAAGAAACTGAAAGAGGAACTGAAACTGTTTATGCAAGGTGAGCGCAACGTGGAGCGTTACCGCGAGGTGGGCATCTCGTGGTGGGA
>CAVGKZ010000108.1:0-2643 GCA_963630025.1 bacterium
TCGATAGGGGCCATGCCCGTGCACTGCTTTCGGTGGACAGTCCGAGCATACAGATAAAGTTGTTTCAGGAAATCCAGAAGCATGGCTACTCTGTGCGCAAGGTTGAGGAGATGGCACAGATGCTGAAGAATGGCGAAGACGTGCAGTCGGGCAAGAGGAAAATAGCCTCAAAGGTAGGTCTGCCGGAGGAGTTCACAATACTGAAAGACCGTCTGTCGAGCTTCTTCCAGGCCAAGGTGCAGATGACATGCTCACCTAAGGGCAAGGGAAAGATAAGCATCCCGTTTGCCAACGAGGAGGAGCTGGAACGGATAATGAATGCGCTCGACGCAGCAAAGAACAAATAACTGTTTCCAAAGTTGGCTAAGTTAGGAGCGATATTGGGCTTTCGGTTGTTGGCAATAGGCTCGTTCTTGGCTGTTGCGGGATTTGCCGTGGCTGCCAACGACACGATTCCGGAGCGTGTGGCGTTGCCTAATGACAGTTTGAAGACCGTGCTTGCCAGTGCAGACACCGTTCTGGCTGATGACATACACAGCATGGGGGAAGACGCTGTGGCGGGTTCTGTGGTGCAGACCGGAGGTAAAGGCAAAGAAAAGGCCGACAGGCGCGACTGGAGCACGTGGCGGCCCAATCCGCAAAGGGCGTTGTGGCTGGCTCTGGTTATACCCGGAGGCGGACAGATATACAACCGCAAGTATTGGAAACTGCCCATCATCTATGGTGGAATCATGGGCTGCCTGTATGCGATGAACTGGAACAACATGATGTACAAGGACTATTCGCAGGCCTATCTCGACATCATGGACAGCGATCCGACCACGGAGAGCTACAACAAGTTTCTGCATCTCGGCAAGAAGATAGACAGTTCCAACGAGGAACGCTACAAACAGATATTCAAAAGCCGTAAGGACAAATATCGCCGTTGGCGCGATTTGAGCTTTTTCTGTCTTATCGGTGTATATGCACTGTCCGTCATAGACGCTTATGTCGACGCGGAACTTTCCGAATTTGACATCTCCAAGGACCTTAGTCTGAGGGTAAAACCGGCGGTAATAGGCAATGGAGGGTCGGAGAGAAGGCTTGAAGCCTTGTCGTTCGGAGTGAATTGCAGCTTAAAGTTTTAAAAGGATAAACTGCTGCTCAAAGTTTTAAAGAATAGAAGCAAAAGATGAACATGAAAAAAATGCTTTTGATGGTCTCTATGCTGTTCGTTGGCCACTGCGCGATGCAGGCTCAGAGTTACGACAACGACAGCGACGATGAGATAACCGTTACCGACAACAAGGGTCGCGAAGAGGTTATCGAGTTTCCGGAGGCCATGACATACGACCTGGACAGCCTTATGGAGCTGTATATGTCCAGGACATATCTCGATATAGACAGCGATTGCAACATGAGGGACGTGGCTCCCGTTTACCCAAAGGAGGTGTATGTGGATCGCTTGAGCCGTATCCCTTCGGTGATAGAGATGCCTTACAACGAGGTGGTGCAGAAGTTCATTGACCGCTACAGCGGCCGTCTGCGCCAGTCGGTGAGCTATATGCTCGGTGCATGCAACTTCTATCTGCCTATATTCGAGGAAGCTCTTGAGGCTTACGGACTGCCGCTTGAACTGAAATACTTGCCGGTGATAGAGTCGGCCCTCAATCCGAAAGCGGTGTCAAGAGTGGGCGCCACAGGTTTGTGGCAGTTCATGCTCGCCACAGGTAAGCGTTACGGACTGACGGTCAACTCGCTCGTGGACGAAAGGCGCGACCCTGTTAAGTCTTCCTACGCCGCCGCCCACTATCTGAGCGACCTCTACAAGGTGTTTGGCGACTGGAATCTGGTCATCGCATCGTACAACTGCGGGCCTGCACAGATAAACAAAGCCATACACCGCTCTAATGGCGAGAGAGACTACTGGCAGATTTATCCATATCTTCCCAAGGAGACACGCGGTTATGTGCCGGCTTTCATCGCCGCCAACTATATAATGACATACTACTGCGAGCACAATATCTGCCCTATGACCACACGTTTGCCGGCCAAGACCGATACGGTTATGGTGAACAGGGATGTGCATCTGGAGCAGGTAGCCGCCGTCTGCGACATTGACATTGAGCAGTTACGGTCGTTGAACCCGTCTTACCGTCACGATGTTATTCCCGGACAGACCGAGATGTCGGCTATCTGTCTGCCGCAAACGATGGTGGGCAAGTTTATAAGCAACGAAGATTCAATATATAAATACCGCACCGCCGAACTCTTCTCAAAGCGTACGGAGGTGGAAGTGAACGACGAAACTCCGACATTCGTAAGCAAGAGGAAGTCAAGTGGACGGTCAAGCCGTGGTGGCAAGTCTTCACGCCGCCGCTCACAATCCAAGAGCATAACCATAAAAAGTGGTATGACGCTGTCGGAGATTGCAAGAAATAACGGCACAACGGTGAAGAAACTGCAACGCCTCAATGGCATAAAAGGCTCAAACATACGTGCCGGCAAGAAGATAAGAGTGAAATAGCGGAGAACAAGTCTCCCTTTCGGGGTGAAAACACCACGGATGGGAGACGGTTTCTTTCGTCTTAGTAATGTGACAAGAATAAATTCCTCAAGTTTGTCCTGTATTTTTAGGCGGTTTTGCCGGCTTCTTTGAAGGAG
>CAVGKZ010000109.1:0-2395 GCA_963630025.1 bacterium
TCAAGCCTTGTTTGAGGTTTGATACCCCGTCATGCATCTACCGCTGAACAGTTACTCTTCACTTTCAAAACACTAAATGTTACTTTTTCAAACAAAAATATGTAATTTTGTAGTTCAAAAGCAATCACATATATACTTTTATTATGGTGCACAACATTTTCAAGGGCTTAGGCATAGCCTTGATTACACCTTTCTGTGAAGACGGTTCAGTGGATTACCGCGCACTGGTGAAACTGGTGGAATATCAGTTGGACAATGGAGCCGACTTCTTCTGTATACTTGCCACCACTGGCGAGACTCCATGCCTCTCGGAAAGCGAGAAGCAGGAGATAAAAGACACTATAGTGGCCACCGTTAGGGGACGCGTGCCAATACTGATGGGATGCGGAGGCAACAATACCGCTGCCGTTGTGGAGGAACTGAAAACCCGTGACTTCAAGGGCATCGACGGCATTCTGAGCGTTTGTCCATATTACAACAAGCCTTCGCAGGAAGGACTGTACCGCCACTTCAAGGCCATTGCCGAGGCAAGCAGACTTCCTGTGGTGCTCTACAATGTGCCGGGACGCACAGGAGTTAACCTTCAGGCCGCCACAACGGTGCGGCTGGCTCGCGACTGCGCCAACATCGTGGCCATAAAGGAGGCCTGCGGCAGCCTGGAACAGGTGGACGAGATAATCAAGAACAAGCCGAACGACTTCGACGTACTTAGTGGTGACGATGCTCTGACGTTCCCTATGGTGTCGTGCGGTGCCGTGGGCGTGATAAGCGTGATAGGCAACGCCCTGCCCAAGGAGTTCTCCAAGATGATCAGACTGGAATTCAACGGCGAGTATGAAGCCGCACGGAAGATACACCACAGGTTTACCGACCTGTTCAGCCTGCTCTTTGTCGACGGCAACCCAGCCGGCGTAAAGGCAATGCTGCATGAGATGGGCATGATTGAAAACGTGCTCCGCTTGCCGCTCGTGCCCACCCGCATATCGACTCTGCAAAAGATGAGCGAGATAATGAAAAGTCTCAAAATCTGATTAGGGCGTCATGGCAGAAAACGAAAAAAAGACACTAAGCGGCATCCCTACACCTATATATATAGCGGAAGAACGGCTCCTGCGTCGCAATCTGGAACTCATAGCCGACGTGGCCAGTCGGGCAGACGTAGAGATAATACTCGCATTCAAGGCTTTTGCCCTCTGGAAGACATTTCCACTGTTCAGAAAATACATCAAAGCCACCACGGCCAGTTCGCTCAACGAGGCTCTGCTGGCAGTAAAGGAGTTCGGTTCGCCGGCACACACGTTTTCTCCAGCCTACACCGAAGAGGAGATAGCCGGCATTGCACGGTGTTCAAGCCACCTCACGTTCAACTCCCTGTCGCAATTTGGCGGACTTTACGCCAAGGCAAAGGCAGCCAACCCCGATTTGTCGTGCGGACTGAGGGTGAACCCGGAATATTCTGAGGTGGGCACAATGCTGTATAACCCCTGCGCCCCAGGCACCCGCTTCGGCGTCACAGCCGACAAGTTGTCCGACACGCTGCAGCAAGGCATTGACGGATTCCACTGCCACTGCCACTGTGAAAGCGGCGCAGACGTATTTCAGCGCACACTCGCCCATATAGAAAACAAGTTCGGACGATGGTTCAGCCAACTGAAATGGATAAATTTCGGCGGCGGACACCTGATGACGAGAGCCGACTACGACGTGGATTTGCTGGTGGACATCCTCAAAGGTATACACGAAAGATACCCCAACCTACACATAATACTCGAACCGGGCAGTGCCTTTGCATGGCAAACGGGTTCGCTCGTGACGAAAGTGGTGGATATCGTGGAGGATAAAGGCATAAAGACCGCCATTGTCAACGCCAGTTTCACCTGCCACATGCCCGACTGTCTGGAAATGCCCTATCATCCCGAAGTGCGCGATGCAGAGGTTCGCCCCATGGAAGAAGCCACACTGCCGCAGACTTACCGCATCGGCGGCAACAGTTGTCTGTCGGGCGACTTTATGGGTTCGTGGCGTTTCAACGCCCCACTCCGCATCGGCGACACAATAATCTTTGAGGACATGATACACTACACTACCGTCAAGACAACCATGTTTAACGGTATACAGCATCCCTCAATGGCTTTATTGCACGAAAACGGACAACTGGAATTGCTCAGGACTTTCACCTACGAAGACTACAAAAATCGGATGGACTAAGGCTTTTTCGGCCCTATTATAGCCCTTTCGGTGATTTTTTCTGAATTTTTTCGCCAAAACGTTTGCAGTTTCAAAAAAAAGCCATACCTTTGCACCGCATTAAGAGAAATGCTCCTAACAAATAAGGAATCAGGCGGAAATAGCTCAGTTGGTAGAGCACGACCTTGCCAAGGTCGGGGTCGCGGGT